>DKBS01000069.1:0-832 GCA_002451275.1 Planctomycetaceae bacterium UBA6894
CGGACATCACCCGTGAGCCGCGCAGCGAGGCCATCTACCGCAAGGAGCTGCGGGCGCTGATCGAGGGGAAACGCAACCATCCGTGCATCGTGGTGTGGGTGCCTTTCAATGAGGGGTGGGGCCAGTTCCAGACCAACCGGATTTTGGAAGAGACCAAGAAAATGGACCCCACCCGGCTGGTGGACGGTCCCTCGGGCTGGGCGGACCGCAAGGGTGGCGACATGCAGGACGCGCATGTTTACCCCGGCCCCGGCATGCCACCGCTGGAGCCGAAGCGGGCCGCGGTGCTGGGCGAGTACGGCGGACTGGGATTGCCGATCGATGGGCACCTTTGGTTGCAGAAGGGCAACTGGGGCTACCAGAGTTTCAAGGATCGGGCATCGCTAGCCAATGCCTACAAGAACCTGAATCACCGGCTGGGCGCGCTGGTGGGCCGCGGGCTGGCTGCCGCCGTCTACACCCAGACCACGGATGTGGAAGTGGAGGTCAATGGCCTGATGACCTATGACCGGGCGATTTTGAAACTGCCTCCCGAGGCCAGGGAGTGGAACGAACGGCTGTACCAACCGCTGCCCGAATTCACGGACCTGCTGCCCACGGCCGTGACCAAAGCGGAACCTTGGCGATTCTCCACCGCCAAACCCGCGGACGGGTGGCAAAAGTCCGGCTTTGACGACAGCGGCTGGAAAACCGGTCTGGGTGGTTTTGGCACCGAGGGCACACCCAATGCCCGCATCGGCACGGTGTGGGACACCCAGGAGATTTGGGTGCGGCGGCCATTCAGGCTGGAGGAGGTTCCCCAGGGGCAGCTTGCCCTGGACATCCACCATGA
>DKBS01000069.1:1155-2087 GCA_002451275.1 Planctomycetaceae bacterium UBA6894
GCGCTGAAGGTGGGCGACAACATCCTTGCCATCCATTGCCGGCAAACCAGGGGAGGCCAGTACATTGATGCCGGCCTGCTGATTGGAAAAACCGCCGGCAAATAACCCGAATGATTTCCGGATGGAGCCGGAACCCCCGCCATGAAAGGCTTTTCACGAATGGCAATCACCGTCATCGCGCTGGCATGCGCGCTCGTTTCGCCACGGGCCCCAGCCAGCGAGCCTGTCACCGGCCTCGTCACCGGCGGGTTGTTCCCGGTCCGGGTGATCGAGGATATTCCCTACCGGACCGAGACCACGGCCGATCCCCAGAAGAACCGACTTGATCTGTACCTGCCCAGGGGGCCGAAGGATGTCCCCGTGCTGTTCTTTATCCACGGCGGTTCGTGGACACGGGGCGACCGCAAGACCTACGCGCTGGTGGGGGAGACCTTCGCGCGCAACGGCATCGCCACCGTGGTGATCAGCTACCGGGTTTCGCCCGGCGTGAAACATCCGGTCCATATCCAGGATGTCGCCAGGGCCTTTGCGTGGACCAAGCGGAACATCGGCGGCTATGGCGGACGCGCCGACCGCATTCTGGTGGCGGGCCATTCCGCCGGGGGGCATCTGGCATCGCTTCTGGCCACCGATTCCAAATACCTGGTGGCTGAAAACCTGTCCCCCAAGGATATTCGCGCTGTCATTTCCCTGAGCGGCATCTACAGCTTTTTGTACCCCGCCACGCTGGAGAAGCTGGAGAATTTCATCGGTCTGAGCATGGCCACCGTGCTGGGGACCAACCGGCAGAACTATGTGGACGCGTCGCCGCTCCGGCATGTCAAGGGAACCGAACCACCTTTTTTGATCCTGTATGCCAGCAATGATTACCCGTCCTGCGACGAGAATTCGAAATCCTTCGCGGATCGTCTGGCGCAGAACGGCGTGCCCGC
>DKBS01000069.1:2508-2804 GCA_002451275.1 Planctomycetaceae bacterium UBA6894
CGCTCCATCCAGGCATTCCGTGTCGATCTCCCCCTGGTGGAGGGGGATTACAAATGGTCGGGGGGCAAATCGGTCAGCGTGTTTGACAGCACCGTCGTGCGGGTGGAGACCGATGCCGGCGTGGTGGGGTGTGGGGAGGTCTGCCCGCTGGGGCCGTTTTATCTGCCTGCCTACGCGGCGGGGGCGCGGGCTGGCATTGTGGAACTGGGGCCGCATCTGCTGGGCGAGGACCCCACGCAACTGACACGGCTGAACCGGCGCATGGACGCCGCCCTGCAGGGCCACGCCTATGTGAA
>DKBS01000142.1 GCA_002451275.1 Planctomycetaceae bacterium UBA6894
GAGGAAGATAGTTTGGGCGTTTCTCCGGAAAAAAAGCGGCTTCATGTTCGTTGGCTTTTGTCCCAACGGCGACCCGATCGCCATCGACATCGGAGCGGAAATGGGTTCGGTCTGGTACATGGATCACGACACCATGGCTACCGACCTTCTCAGGTCAGCCGCCATCCGTGTCGCCGACAACCTCTCACAATTTATGAATCGCTTAGTTCATGAGGATGATTTTCCATTTGACTATTACGAGGCCAAAGAAAAGATCAAATAAGCCAACCGGTAATCTGGAAAATCCTCGGGCTGTCTCCCTCACTCCGGGGCCACCACCTCACCCCCCGCCCGGGTGCTGAACGCCTTCAGCACCACCAGGCTGGTCCCCGGCTGGAACATGCGCACCGATCCGTCCGCCAGCGCGAAGTTCACTCCGCCAGGGTGCTGGCTGCCAAAACCGCCGGCGCGGGCTTCCATCAGCGGCTGGATCTCTCCCCAAGGCTCCGGCGTGGGTGGGATGGGTGGTTGCCCGGGAGGTGGCGGGGGAGGCGGTTGATAGCCGCGCACCATCGGTGAGTTGAGCAGCGTGAATCCGGCGTGCGTGATATGGCTGATGGCCAGCGGGCCGGTGGGGCACATGGCCCGGGTGGTCGCGAACGGCTGGATCGGGATGTCCGGCTTGGGCTGCAAGGGCGCGCCCATCCAACTGTCCCATGCCGGATCGAAATGGGTGCGTTCTCCCAGCAGCCAGGTGTTGCTGGTGCCGTCCAGAATGTCCGTCAGGCGCACCGGTTGATTGCCGGCATACGGCTTGGCCAGCGCGCCCGTCTCAAAGAACACGCCGTCCGCCTTGTTTTCCTTCCACGGCAGAATCCGGCTGCCGCCGTTGCCGCCGTAGCTGCTCAGGGCAGACACCCACAGGCCGGGCATGATGTCGTAGGGATTGGTCGGCAGGCTGGCCGTCGGGCAAATCAGCGTCTTGACCGCAGTCCGCGCCGGGCCACCCGCCAGCATGTTGGCCGAGGGCTCCGCCCAGTTCCAGGCGGAGAACATGGCTGCCTGTTCAATATGGGGCAGAAGATAGACCAACAGGCTGCCCTGACGCCCCGGGTCGCGTGAATAGCCCGGTGGCAGCCTGCCATCGGTGTCATGGTGGTTGTGGCAGGCCATGGCCAGTTGCTTCAGATTGTTCTGGCAACTCATCCGGTTGGCGGCTTCCCGCACCTTCTGCACGGCGGGCACCAGCAAGCCAACCAGCACCGCGATGATGGCGATCACCACCAGCAGCTCAATCAGCGTGAAACCGCCGCGTCGTCGCATGGGAGTGCCTCGCTTGCCTCTGTACAGACTAGGATAGCCCCCGTTTGCCCCGAGGGGAAATCCGGCAGGCTGGGCCGGTCGTGAAAACCGTGCCGGTTAGTCCGGTGGGGCAAAGGAAAGGGCCCGGCGACTATCCTGTCGCCGGGCCCTTTCGGGCCATTCCGTCGGCCCTTGGTCGGTCTGGTGGTGTCGGGTGACTACTTGAGTTCCTTCACTTCCACCTTCTTGATCCACACCTTGGAACCCGGGTCATGCTGCTGGATGGCGAAATGGCCCTTCAGGAACAGTTCCTTGGGGTTGTCGATGTCGCGGTCCACGGTCACCTTGTCGTTCACCTTGATGGTGATGTGCTTGCCCTTGGCGGTCACTTCCTGCACGAACCAGGTGTCCGGGGGGACCAGGATGTCGGTGACGATGGGCCCCAGCGAGTACAGGCTGCCGGTCTTCACCCGGTCGCCGCCGGTGGAGTTGATCTGGGCCTCGTAGCCGTCCTTGCCGCTGACCGGGAAGGCCTTTTTGAACTTGGTGCGGAAATACTGACCGCTGTTGCCCTTGTCGGAAATCTTGACATGCAGGCGATACACAAAGTCGGTGTAGTCGTCGCGCTCGGTGAACAGGTGGCCGGCGGGGCCTGAGCCCACAATCATGCCGTCTTCCACCTTCCACACGGCCTTGTCGTCGGGGTGGGTTTTCCAGCCCGTCAGATCCTTGCCGTTGAACAGTTGCGTGAACCCTTCGCTGTCCTGGGCCATGGCGGGGGCCACGCTCAGGCAGACGGCGCACAGCGCCAGCCAAAACCGCTTCATCATGGGAGGGCAATCCTTCCTGGCGGGGCCGGGGCCGCGCGCCCCCAGGCGTTCGGTCGTTTCCCGCTTGCAGGCCCCATGGTACCCGAAAAATTCCGCGCCACAACAAGGAAAAACGCTCATCCAACCCCTGCTTTCCTGTTACAGTGTCAGCCTGCCGGTTTACCTTTTCCCACCTGGTTCGGAGCCCTTCCCGCCATGCGTTCTTTCCTCGCCGTTTCCCGGGTTTTCGGCGTTTGCGCCGCCGCCGCGCTGTGCCAGGCCTCCCTCCGGGCGGAGCCACCCAAAAAGGATGCCCCGCCCGTCCCCACCAGCCAGATGACCCGCCTCGATGACGGCACCTCCCTGAAGGGCTGGCATGTCAGCGCCAAGTCCGGCCACTCCGGCACCAGCAAGAACAAGTCCGGCGGCAAGTGGGAAGTGGTCGATGGCGCCATCACCGGCTCGCAGGACATCCCCGGCAACGGCGGCCTGGTTCTCACCGATGAGCAGTTCGGCGACTTCGAGGTGCGCATCGAGATGAAAAACGACTACGGCCCCGACAGCGGCCTGTTCCTGCGCAGCACCGAGAGGGGCCAGGCCTACCAGGCTATGATCGACTACCACGACAACGGCAACCTGATGGGCGTCTACGGCGAGGGCCTGTCCGGCGGCATCCACCGCCGCAACTTCTCCTTCAAGGGCCCGGTCACCAGCATCGTGGTGGACGAGAAGGCCGATTTCAAAGCCCCCTTCGACGCGAAGAAGTGGCCCGAGCTGTGGAAGGCCGACGAGTGGAACGAGCTGCGCGCCCGCATCATCGGCAACCCGCCCACCGTTACCACCTGGATCAACGGCGTGAAGACGATGGAGTTCACCGACACCGAGAAGCGCCATCCCGACAAGGGCTCCATCGGCCTGCAGGTGCACGGCGGCGGCGACTACACCAAGCAGTTCGTCCGCTACCGCGACATCCGCGTCAAGAAGTTCGACTGATCCCATGACCAGCCAGCCGACCGGCACCATCGACAAGGAAGCAGGCACCGGGGCGAGGTACGCCGCCCTGGCTGCCGCCCTGTTGGGCTGGCTGTTCGACGGGTTCGAGATGGGCCTGTTCCCGGTCATCTCGCGTCCGGCGCTGATGGACCTGCTCGGCTACTCCGGCCAGGCGATGACCCCCGAAAGGGAAGGGGCGGTGGGGGCCTTCAACGGCATCATCATCGCCGCCTTCCTGGTCGGCGCCGCCACGGGGGGCGTGCTGTTCGGCTGGCTGGGCGACAAGCTCGGCCGGGTGCGCGCCATGTCGCTCAGCATCCTCACCTACGCCGGCGTCAGCGGGCTGGGGGCCTTTGTCGGCCTGACCGGCCTGGAGTCGGTCATTCCCGGGGCCTGGCAGATGGTGGCCGTCCGCTTCATCGCGGCGCTAGGCATGGGCGGGGAATGGGCGCTGGGCGTCTCGCTGGTGATGGAGCTGTGGGGCGACCGGTCCCGGGCCCTGCTGGCGGGCCTGATCGGCGCCGCCGCCAATGTGGGCTATGTGCTGGTGGCGCTATTGAGCCTGGGCATTGGCCAATTGAAAGACCTGCTGGGCGGTTTGGAACTTTCCCCCTCGTGGGTGGAATGGCGGCTGCTGATGCTGATGGGGGTGCTGCCGGCGGTGCTCACCTTCGTCATCCGCCTGTTCGTGCCCGAATCCCACCGGTGGGAAGCCGAGAAGGCCACCGGCTCCACCACCGCCTGGAGCGGGGTGGACCTGCTGGGGGTGCTGGTGGGATCGGTCGCGGGGCTGGGCATCCTGGGTGTGTGGGCCGACAACGGCTGGGGCTATGGCACCCGCCTGCTGGTCACCCTGCCGCTCTTGGCGGTGGTGGTGGCGGGTTACCTCTACCCGGTGCATGCCTTCGAGCGCCGTTTGTCCGGCCGGGGCGACACGCTGAAACGCAGCGCCATCCCCCGCATGGTGCTGGGGGCCTGCCTGTCCGGCGTGCCCCTACTGGGCACCTGGGCCAGCGTGCAATGGGCGCCCACCTGGGCGGCGGAATTGACCAAGGAGGCCAAAAAGGCGGAAGACCGCGGCGAGGCTCCCCCGGAGTTGCCCGGCGCGGTGGTCCGCGAGGCCAAGGCGTACACCCAGATGTCCTCGGCGCTGGGGGCCTCGGTGGGCGCGCTGCTGGGGGCGCTTTTGGGGATGGCCTCTGGCAGGCGCTGGGCCTATGTGCTCTTGTGCATCGGCTCGCTGGGCGCGGTGCAACTGTTCTTCAGAACCAACGCGGGTCTTTCCTGGTGGTTTCTGGCCAGCGCGTTCCTGATGGGCGGCGTGTCCGCCGCGTTCTACGGCTGGCTGCCCCTGTACCTGCCCGAACTGTTCCCCACCCGCCAGCGGGCCACGGGGCAGGGATTCAGCTTCAACTTCGGCCGCGTGGTGGCCGCCGTCGGCGCGCTGCAAACCGGCGCCCTGATGAAAGGCTACTTCCAGGGCGACTACGCCAAGGCCTGCTCCATCATGGCGCTGGTCTACCTGGTCGGCCTGCTGGTGATCGTGTTTGCGCCTGAGACCCAGGGGGAGGCGCTGCCGGAGTAGAGGGCTGAAAAGCCGTTCAGGGATTTGCCCTCTTTACTTTCCCGCCGAATCTGCAAACGGGTCCAGGAACAACCCGGCTGCCAGTTTGACCATCTTGGCGTTGTCCAAACCCACCCGCTGGATCGGCACGGCGCCGTCCTGTACCGGGCCCGTCGCCTTGCAGGGATCCAGCATGCCGTTCCAGAAATCCAGCACGGCGGTGCCGGCCTTCACACTGCCCGGGTTGACCGGCACCAGCTTGTTCGGCATGCCGTGCCGCGAGAGTTTCATGTCGTTGTTGGCGGCGATTTCCGCAAAGCCAGCGGGGTTTCGTTGCAGGTCGGCGAGCGCGTCACTCTCGATGCGCAATTCGGTTCGCGGCAGCTCCACGGTCCAGGGCATGTACGGCTTGTCCCGTCGCACCAGATACACCAGCAGTTTCACGCGGTCCCCACCGGAAGCTTCCGCGACGAACCCTCGTGCCCACCGGTCACCGCACCGCATGGACAAAGGCGTACCCTTTGGGATTTCGCCGGTTGGCACATTTTGGAGTGTCGGGCTTGTCGGGCCTGCGCCGGGAGTCACCGAGGGAGGCGGGCCTTTGCGGGCCGCCTCGGCCAGTTGCTCCTGCGTGCCGAACCAGATCACATCCGAAACCCGCGAGGCTTCTCCGGCACCCATGTTCATGGTGGCCTGCTTCATTTCAAGGTAGGCCCTGATGCCATGGCTGATTTTTCCACGGTAATCCAGCAGGCCGGAAGTGATCCCCCGGATCGTCCCGCTGTCCATTGGCTGGATCAAGGTTGAAGGCATGGCAAACACGCGGGCTTGCCCACCATTGGCGGGCAGGAGGACAAGGTTCAATTCCGCGGCCATGGTGCGCACCACCACGGGGCGTTTGTAAGCCACGGACAGTGTCTCCTGGCCGAATTCGTTGGCGACCAGCTCCGGGGCTGACAGCTTGATCGGCGATGCCGCGATCTCCTCCGCCAGCGGAGGGATGTTGGTTTGGAGCCAGGTCTCGATTTGGCCGGGCGCCAGGGCGGTACCCTCCTTGGCCGAGTGGCCTGCCACCCCACAACCACCGGACAGCAAACCAAGCCCAGCTAGGATGGCGGTCCAAAAAAGCCCGGACTGTTTCGCCTGTCCGAAAGTAGCCTGGCCATTCCAAAGATCCATCGGGGCCCCTTCATATTAAGTTGGTTGTCAACACTGCGGGATGCGTCAAAAGTGTATTGTACCGGACCTTTTTTTCCTCTCGACCACCCGGCCAGACAGGTGCGAGGCGCCCGGAAGTAGTCTGGTACGTGGGGGTTCAGCCAAAACCCTGCTGCCCAATGTTCTTTCCCGGTCGAGGCGCGAAGGACGAACAGTTCCAACTGCCTCAACTGCCGCACCCCTCTGCGGGTGTTGCGGAGTTGCGGTA
>DKBS01000059.1:0-37780 GCA_002451275.1 Planctomycetaceae bacterium UBA6894
GGCCAAACGGTTATTTTTGAAAAACCCGGTTTATTGTGAAAGATCCAAAAAACCCAAGGATGAATCCAGTCAACCACGTGTCAAATTAGCCAGATTGCGTTAAAAATAAGGTTTCGCTGTGACCATCGAACACCGTGGAATCTTTCGCATGCTTGGCCTGAACCGTTTGAGCATCCAGTCCAAACTGATCCTCCTGCTGTTGGCCGTCACGCTGGGCTCCATCGCCACGGTGGCGTGGATTGGGTACCAATCCGCCAGCAAGGCCCTGAAAGATTCCGCCTACAACCAATTGCAGGGCATTCGAGTCGCCAAGACCGACGCACTCAAGGCCATGCTGGAAGCCATCCGCGACCAGGCCATTTCTTTTTCCGATAGCCAGGCCTGCCTTACCGGCATGGTGGCCCTGCGGGCGGCTTACAAGGAACTACAAACCACTGCCAAACTGGATGCGGCCCAGCAAAAAGCCCTGGAGGACTTCTACGCGAAAACCTTCATCCCGGGCCTCGACAAAATGGTCGAGGGCACACCCCAGGTCAGCCAATACATGCCCACCAACCCGGTGGAGGCCTATCTGCAGTACCACTACATTGCCGCCAACCCCGGGCAGTATCTGAAAAAGCAGGAAATGGATGTCGCCCCGGGCGACAAAAGCTCTTACAGCGCCGCGCACCAAAAATTCCACAAACTTTTTGCCCGCGCCGCCACCGTGTTCGGGTACGAGGATGTGATGCTGATCGACGCGGAAACCCTGGAGGTGATTTACAGCTTCCAGAAATCGACTGACTTTGCGACCAACCTCGAGACCGGCCCCTACTCCAACTCCAACCTGGCGGAAGCCATGCGCAGGCTGCGCAAGACCCGCGATGTGGATGATTTCAAGGTGGTCGATTTTGAGCCCTACCGCCCGAACTGGGGCGCGCCGATGGGCTTCGTGGCCAGCCCCATTTTCGATGGCCCCCGCATGATTGGCCTTTTGGCCCTGCAATTCCCCATCGAGAATTTCAACCGTATCACCACCGGGAACTACAACTGGAAAGCCGAGGGTCTGGGCGATACCGGCGAATGCTATCTGGTCGGGCCCGACAAGACCATGCGCAGCCGCAGCCGCTTCATGTATGAAAATCCCAAGGGCTTCGTCGCCGAAATGCGCCAACGCGGTATCCCCAGGGCTGCCATGGACCAAGTTGAACGCCAGGGCAATGTGCTGAACGCCATGCCGGTGAACACGCCCAGCGCCGAAAGGGCCCTGCAGGGCCAAGACGGCATCGACATCATCACCGACTATCGGGGAGAGGAGGTGCTCAGCGCCTACGGTCATCTCGACCTGAATTCCCTTCGGTGGGCCGTGATCACGGAGATAGACACCGCCGAGGCGTTCCGGCCCGTGAAGGAATTTGGCCGCAAGGCCCTGATCACCGGGGTGGGAATGGCCCTGTTGGCATCCCTATTGGCTTTGGTCAGCTCCAATTACCTGGTCAAACCGCTGAAACAGCTCGAGGAAGGGGCCCGCAGGCTGGGTGCCGGCGAAACCGGGGTGAAGGTGCGGGTGAAATCCAAGGATGAGTTCGGCCAGTTGGCCCGGGTTTTCAACGAGATGGCCGAGAACCTGACCCAGCAGAAGGCTGAACTGGAGGAAAAGGGCCGGGAGAACCTGGAACTCTTGTTGAACATCTTGCCTGCCAGCGCCGTGGCCCAGCGCATGGAAGGCGACCAGAAAGCCACCAAGCAATTCGCCGATGTCACCGTGGTGTTCGCCGAATTCACCGGCCTGGAGGAACTGGACAAGAGCTTGGGCGAGCGCAAGTCGCTGTCCCTGCTGTCCGACCTGGTGGCGGCGTGCGACGAGGCCGCAGAGAAGGCCGGTGTCGAGAAAGTGCGCACGGTGGGCGCTTCTTACCTGGGCGTGTGCGGCCTGTCGATCAGCCGGCCCGACCACTCCGCCCGGGTCATGCAGTTCGCGCGCGATCTGGTGCGTCTCACCGAAACCTTCAACCGCGAACACAAGACCTTCCTCACCCTGGCCATTGGCATCAATTCCGGCCCGGTGGTGGGTGGCGTGGTTGGGCGGCAGAAGTTCCTCTACGACCTGTGGGGCGACACGGTCACCATCGCCTCACGCCTGGCCAACGGCCAAAGCAATGTGGTGCTGGTCACCAAACCCGTGCACGACCGCCTCGGCGACCTGCACCCCTTTGGCCCCCAACAGGAGATCGAGATCCGAGGCAAGGGCCGGGTTCAATTCTGGAAACTGGAAGTGGGCTGATAACACCCTGCCCCCCCCGACTCGGCCCAGGCAAGCTTTTCAGGATTTCCCCCATGCCCGACCTGTTTGGAATTGAAAACAACACGGTGGTAGCCGCCCTGGCTTTGGCCGTGGGTTTCCCCATCGCCCTTTTGCTGTTGAACGAGCTGATCAACCGCTGTGAACGGCGACGCGTCGCCATCACCCCCACGCTGCGCACCGTGCGCAACCTGGTGGCCCCCTCGCTGGCCCTGCTGCTGTTCATCCGCCTGGTGATCGGCCTGCCGCACGAGGAAACCTGGGTGCGGGTGGTGGAGACGGTTTTCTTTGTCTGCCTCCTGTTCGCGGTGCTGACCTTCATCAACGATGTGGTGTTCGGCCGGGCCGAGAAGGGAAGCTGGCAGGAGCGGGTGCCCACACTGTTTCGCGACCTGGCCAGGGTGCTGCTGGTGGCCCTGGGCGCGGCGATCATCTATTCCCAGGTGTGGGACCAGGAAATCACCGGCGCCCTCACCGCCCTGGGCATTGGGTCGGTCGTCCTGGGTCTCGCCTTGCAGGAACCTCTAGGCAATATTGTTTCGGGTCTGATGCTGCTCTTTGAGCGCCCCCTCAACATTGGTGACTGGATCACCGCCGACGGTGTCACCGGCAAGGTCATCGAGATCAATTGGCGCAGCGTGCATATCGAGACACCCACCCGGGAACTCCGCATCGTGCCCAACGTGTCGCTGTACAAGGATGCGTTCAGCAACCTGTCCCGCCCCACTCCCCTGCGCACCGAGACCTACGAGATCGGCTTCGCCTACGACCATCCGCCCAACATGGTCAAGGAGGTCTTGCTGGAGGTGCTGAAGACCACGCCCGGCGTTCTGACTGATCCGGGCCCTACTGTGCGCACGGTGAACTATGCAGACTTCTCGGTGATCTACCGGATGATTTTCTCCGTCGAACGGCAGGAAGACCTGGCCGCCACCCGCGATCGCGTCGTCACCCGCATCTGGTATGCAGCCCGGCGCGCCGGGCTGAACATCCCCTTCCCCATCACCATGGAATACAGCCCGAGCGAAAGCCCCTCGGCGCCGCAACCCTCACCGGACGAGGTGCTGGGCGCTTTCCCGCGCTACAGCCTGGCCCGTTCCAAGGGAAAGGGCGAAAGCTTGCAAAACGGCTCCGCAGAAGTCGCCACCCCGCCCCGCATCCTCGAATTCGCGGCCGGCGAGGTGCTGCAAGGCAACGGAAGGAAGGGGCCGGGGTTCTGCCTCATCAGCAAGGGCTCGGCAAGGCTGGCCTCTCCCGACTACACCAAACAGGCGGTGGAAATCGCCGTGCTGGGACCGGGCGAATTTTTCGGCGACCACGGCCCCGGCTCTGGCCAGGATGGGGAATTCATCATCACCGCCCTGACCGACCTGTTGGTAATTCATTTCGACGCCGACCAAATCACCGACATGCTGGCGCGTTCGCCTGCCCTGTCCGCCGAAGTGGGCGAAGCCATCGACACCCGCCGCCGGGCAGCGCAACAACTGAAACTGGCCGGCAGGAAAACCGGCGATAGCAGCCTCATTCACTAGGCCTGAACTAGCCCCCTCTTTCCAAAGAAAGACACCCGGCGGGTAATTGGACCCGCCGGGTGTCTTTGAATTCTATCGGCTGAAAATTACCCAGCGGGAATCAATCGCCTCCGAAATCACCCCCGCCAAAATCACCGCCCCCGAAATCGCCACCGCCCGAGTCCCCCCCACCAAACCAGCCGCCGCCCGAGTCACCCCCACCAAAATCACCACCCGATTCGGTGCCACCCGAGAAATCGCCGGTTCCAGCCTCCTCACCGGTGGAATCACCACCGCCAAACCAGCCGCCAGCCGAAGCGCCAGGGGTTCCGCCGCCAAAGAAGTGGTTGTACATCCACATGCCTGCGGCCGCGCCAAACATGCCACCCAGCACATTCGATAAAAACCCGCCGCCGCCTCCACCGTAGCCGGGCCCACCACCAAAGCCGCCCGGCGCACCGGCGCCGGACCCGCGCAGGGCGCCGAACACCATCCACACCACCATGAGGCCGACGATGCCCAGACACACCCATCCCAGCATGTTGTTCTGTTCCACTTCCTGCACCGCGGACTTGCCAGCCAATGGGGCACCCCCAGCAGGTGCGGCAACCCTTGCCTTTTCCAGGGGAATGCTTTGAGCCACCTCGTTGACAAAGGAGTTCAGAGCCTGATCCAGTTCCTTCCTCCGTTCTGCTTCATTCTTGTTTTTGCTGGGAGCGTCCAGATTTTTGGCAAGACTTTGCTGCAATGACCGGGTCTTGCTCCCATCGAATCCCGCCGCGGCCAGGGCACGGTCGGTGGCCACTTCCACACGGCCGGGTTTCCAGCAGATCAGCACCACCAGGCCACGCTCCCCCTTCACATGGCTCAGGGTAAACTCTCGCCAAACCTCGTTCTTTTTCGCGGAGTCCTTCCCGGCGGCATCGATCCTTGCCTGCATCGCTTCCGGCAGGCTTGGGTAGGTTTTCAGATGCACCTCACGGTCCACCTTGCCGTTCACTTGGGCAAGGCGCTGACGCGCGCTATCCTTTGCGCCCTCGCTGAACAGGCCCGCATTGTCCTCAATCACCAGTCGCACCGGGTTCCCCGCGGCGGATGCCCACCTCGGAGCCACCAGAGCCAAAAGCGCCAGAGCTGTCCAGCCAATCGTTTTTCTCACGTGTTTGCCTCCATGGGCCCCCGGACATTGCCTGGTACCCATCCATTATCCGCAGGAACACCCTATTCTGTTCGATGAAACAGGATTGGCCACCCGATCCTAAATATAACGGAACGACAAACCCGGTAGATGGAAATCTAAATATATATCAACCCATCAAAGAGGCATCGAATTGTTTCCAGAAAAACCGCATACTGATGGAATGGATATTGGAGGAGCTTTCTGACCATGCCGCGACCGGGTTTTGCCAACCTGATAAACATTTTGGCCCTTGTGACCCTCGCAGCCAGCGGCATGGCCGCTGGGGCCCAGACTTTGGCTACCAAACCGCCCATGCCGCAGGGCCAGAGCAGCCCGAAGGAGGCGGTGGAGACCTTCTGTTTTGCCTGGGACGCCTTGCAGCTTCGCATCCCCCAGGCGATGGAGGTGGCTCAGGGATGCCTCGAATACCCGCCCGAGGCGAGTTCCGGGGACAAGGGCCGCTTCGTCGAAATGCTTGGCACCATTCTCGACCTTGAATCCCCCCTGTTTATCAACTTGGTGGCAACACGGGAAAAGAGCACCGCGTTCCTCCTGCGACGCGGCCTGTTCAGCCTTTCCTTCAGCCTGGGGGCGGATGGCAAATGGCGACTGTCGCGGCAGAGCGTGGGAATCCTGCCAGACCTGTACGCGCACACCCTGGATCGCAACCGCGCGCTGGATGATGACCGCAACCTGATGGTGGACGGCCTGGGGGATCCGACCGAACTCCTGGTCACCTTCCTGGAAAGGGCCACCCAGCAGGACTTCCAAGGTGCGGCCCAGTGTCTGGACCTGAGCGGCCTGCCCGCCGATAGCCGGAGGGCCAAGGGCAGTGAGCTTGCCCGCAAGCTGGCATTCGCGCTGCAGCGCATCCCCTACCCGCATCCGCAGAATATCCCGGTCGAGCCCAAGCACCGGCCCTTCACCTACTACATTGCCAACGATGGCACGGTCACCGGCGAACGGGTTCATGTGGACGGCCAGCAGGACCGGTGGCAGTTCAATCGAAACACTGTCCTTGAAATTGAAACCCTGTACAAGGCCCTGAAGGACAAACCGATCGACCCCCGCTGGATCATCCTGGGGAGGGTGGTTCCCGGCACGGCGGTGCCGGGGGAGGAAGCTCCAGCCCCGACCAATGTCCCCGAAAAGTTCGCCTCGCCGCGCGCCCTGCTGCGCGGATTCCTGGAAACGCTGGACCAGGCCGAGCACAACGATTCAAAGCTGGAGGAGGCGGCCAAGGCGCTGGATCTCTCCGACCTGGCACCCGACGAGGCGACGCGGGTAGGCCCCAAACTGGCCGAGAAACTGGAGGTGATCCTGCGGAAAATCAGGCCGACGGTGAGTGAATTGGACAACCACGCAAACGCACCGCCCGTATTGCTGGGGGACGGGAACATCCGGGCCCGCATCGTCAAACGACAGGATGGCCGGTGGGCGTTTTCCAGTAAGACAGTGGCCCGTATTCCCCAGATGTATGAGTCGCTCTCCCTGGCGGAGAGGGGGCAGGGAGCACACCTGGACGGGCGCAACTCGCCCCGCGAAACCTTCAGCACCTTTTTGCGATCCATGAATGATGGCCAGTTGGACAAGGCCACGGAGTGCCTGGACCTCACCAGCGTTCCTCGCTCGGCCCGGTCCACCCTGGGCCCCCTGCTTGCCCAGAAGCTGAAGGCCCTGATTGACCGGATCGATTACGTCTATTTCCACGAACTGCCAGGTGAAGCTGATGGCCCGCCGTTCCTGTGGCACCGGGGCCCCCTCGGCCGTATCCAGGTGGGTAAAAGCATGGAAAACCCGGAGCGGGGCTGGCAGTTCACCCGTTCGACCGTGGATGATCTGGATGAGGCGATCGACCGGATGATCGCCCTTCCCATCTCGAAAACCGTCGCGGCGCACAGCGAAATCCACGCAATGCCGGACTGGCTCGAGGCACCGGCACTTCGGCTGCGGATGGCAATTCCCAACCAATTACGGACGCAGGCGGGCCCCCTGGAACTTTGGCAATGGATCGGGATCGCTGTTTTGATCACCCTCCTGTTCCTGTTGGACAAAATCCTGGAACGCCTGCTTCCCGCCTTTGCCGGGCGGCTGTTGCACCATGGGACCGATCCCGTCTGGGTACGGCGCAAAATGCGGGGCACCGCCGCTTTCCTCACCCTGCTGGCGGGTTACTGGCTGTTGGCCTGGCTGGATTTTCCGACCCCGCTTGCCGGCTTGTTGTTCAGCTTTGATGAAGTTGTAATGGCGCTGGTAGGTACCTGGGCCGGTTTCGGCCTGATCGAAATCGCCATCCAGTGCATGCGACAGATTCCGGACACAGCCGCCGAGAAAATCCGCGGTTTCCAGGACCTGATGCTGCCCTTTTTATCCCGATTGGCGAAAATCAGCCTTCTGGTGGGAAGCCTGATCTACCTGGTGGCCTGCTTTGATGACGGGTCCCTGATGGGCCGTTTCCTGGCGGGCCTGGGCGTTCTGGGCCTGGCGGTTTCGCTGGCCGCGCAGGATTCGCTGAAGAACCTGTTCGCCACGATGCTGCTGATAGGGGACCGGAGTTTCAGCGTGGGGGACCTGATCCGGGTTGGGTCCACCGAGGGGACCGTCCAGTCGGTCGGGTTCCGCAGCACCCGGCTGAAGACGCGGGAGGACAGCATTGTCATCCTGCCCAACTCCACACTCGCCGGTGGGACCATCGACAACCTGGGGTTGCGCGACCACAAACGGATCCATGGAACCCTGACGCTGGCCCCGCCGGTGGCCCCCAGCATGCTGCAATCCCTGCTCGGGCGGTTCAGGGAATGGTTGAAGATCCATTCGGAACGCCATGATTCCTCACGGGCCGAGGTGAAAGTGAACGGCTTCAACGAGCGCGGCCTGGAACTGGAATACACCCTCTACACCCAACCCAAGGGTCAGGACTCCACCAGGCTGAAGGAAGAAGCCGCGCTGGAACTGCTGCAATTGGCCCAAAACCTGGACCTGAACATAGCCCCCAAGGACCACTGAACCGAAACTTTGCACCCTGGAGACCCGCCATGCGACTGAAGGCCCTCACCATTGGAATGACCCTGCTTGCCGGCTTGTGCCTCGCGCGCGGGGAGGAAAAAGCCCCTGCCAGCGCCCCCGTCTGGAAACCCCTCTTCGACGGCAAAACCATGGAGGGCTGGCAGGCCGCCGACCTCTACAAGCCTGGCGAATGCGCGGTGAAGGATGGCGCCTTGTGCATGAAAACCGGTAAGCGCGGCGAGAACGGCCCCATGACCGGCATCGTCTCCACCCGCAAGGACCTGCCCAAAACCAACTACGAACTCCGCTTCCAGGCCCGCCGGGTGGAGGGAGATGATTTCTTCGCCACGGTCACTTTCCCTGTTGGCAGCAGCCATTGTTCGTTCGTGACCGGGGGCTGGGGCGGCGAGACCGTCGGCCTGTCCACGCTCGATGGCATGGACGCCTCGGAAAACGACACCTCCGGCAGCTTCGCCTTCGAGAAAGGCAAATGGTACACCTTCCGGGTGCGCGTCAGCGACAAGCGCATCCAGACTTTCATCGGCGACAAGCGCCTGGTGAACGTCGGGACCGAGGACCGCAGGGTGGGCATCCGCCTGGAATGCATGGCCTGCCGTCCGCTGGGTATGGCCACCTACCGCACCACCGGCGAGGTGAAGGCGGTGGAGATCCGCCCGCTAACCGCATCCGAAACGGAAGAGATGAACAAGAAGTCCGACGAGTAACCCAAAGTTCCGGGAGAGCCCTTTAGCCCATGGCCACTATTCCGCTTCCCGTGCACACCGTGCGCGCGGTTTGCCCGCACGACTGCCCCGACACCTGCGGCATGCTGGTCGGTGTACGGGATGGCGTGGCGGTGAGCCTGCGTGGCGACCCGGACCAGCCGGTCACCCGCGGCTTTCTCTGCACCAAGGTTTCACGCTACCTGGAGCGCACCTACCACCCCGAACGGTTGAAGACGCCGCTAGTGCGCACGGGCCCCAAAGGCTCTGGCCAGTTCCGCCCCATCGGCTGGAACGAGGCGATCCAGCGTGTGGCCGACCATCTGGGGCGGGTGGCCCGGTCAGCCGAGGGACCCCAGGCCATCCTGCCCTACAGCTACGCCGGCACCATGGGCAAACTGCAGGGTTCCAGCCTCGATCGGCGCTTCTTCCATGCCCTCGGTGCCTCGCTGCTGGATCGCACGATCTGCGCCACCGCGGGTGCGGCCGGCTGCGAAGTCACCCTGGGCGGGCGAGCCGTAGTCGATCCCGACACGGTCCCCCACAGCCGGCTGATCCTCAACTGGGGCTCCAACACCGCCGTCACCAACAGCCACCTGTGGGTGCGCATGCTGCAGGCGCAGAAGGCTGGGGCGAAGCTAATCTGCATCGACCCCTACAAGAGCCGCACCGCCGCCCGCAGCGACTGGTGGATCGCCCCCCGCCCCGGCACTGATGGCGCGCTGGCGCTGGGCATCGCCCACATCCTCGCCCGCGACGGCCTGGTGGATGAAGACTATCTGGACAGGTTTTGCCTCGGTTGGCCCGAGATGCGCCAGAGGGTGTTGGACCAGTACCCTCCGGACCGGGTGGCCGCCACCTGCGGCTTGCAGGTGGACGAGGTGGAAAAACTCGGCCGCCTCTACGGCACCACCCGTCCCGCCCTCATCCGCCTCAACTACGGCCTGCAGCGGCACGGCGGCGGGGGCATGGCGGTGCGTGTGATTACCTGCCTGCCCGCCCTCACGGGTGATTGGAAACATCCGGGCGGCGGAGCCCTGCTGAGCACCAGCCAACTGTACGCAACTCAGGCCGATGCAGTGTTCGAGCGGCACGACCTGATCCCGCCCGGCACACGCACCATCAACATGAGCAGCCTGGCCGAGGCCCTTGCAGGCGAATTGCCGGGCCCCCCGGTCCGCGCCTTGGTGGTTTACAATTCCAACCCTGCTGCCGTCTGCCCCGACCAGAACCGGGTCCTGAATGGGCTGCGCCGCGAGGACCTTTTCACGGTGGTGCTAGAGCACTTCCTAACCGACACCGCCCTGCACGCCGATCTGGTCCTGCCTGCCACCACCCAGTTGGAGCACTGGGACATCCACACCAGCTACGGCCACCTGATGGTGCAACTGAACCAGCCGGCAATCTCCCCGGTGGGGGAAAGCAAACCGAATACCGAGATCTTCCGCCTCCTGGGCAAGGCGATGAATCTGGATCCCCAACTGTTCGCCGCCACCGACGAGGAACTGATCGATGAGGTGCTGACCGAGCGGACGGACACCAAGCCGTTCCGCCCCGAGGGCACCCTGGCCGGCATCACACGGCAGAGGCTGGTGGCGGAAGGCGCCATTCGCCTGAACCTGCCGGCAAACTATGCCCCCTATGCCACCGGCCTGTTCGGCACCCCTTCGGGCAAATGCGAGCTGGTCAGCCCTGCGCTTGCCGCAAGGGGAATCGACCCGGTGCCGCATTATGTGCCCCCGCACGAGGATCCGCTCACCCGGCCCGAACTGGCCGCCGATTTCCCGCTGCAAATGATCTGCCCTCCCGAGCCCGAGTTTTTGAACTCGAGCTTTGTCAACATCGATGCCTTGCGGAAGATCCATCAGGGACCTAGGGTGCTGCTCCACCCCCACGATGCCCGGAGCCGTGCTATCACTTCTGGGCAAACCGTGAAGATCTGGAATCGGCGCGGCCAGTTCACCGCCACGGCCGAGGTAACCGAAGACACCCGCCCGGGCGTGGTCACCGCCTTCGGTATCTGGTGGTCGCGCTACACGCCCGATGGTTCCGGCGTGAACATGACCACCAGTTCCGCCCTCACCGATCTGGGAGCGGGCGCCACCTTCTTCGACAATCTGGTGCAGGTGGAAAAGACCTGAGGCCTGTTCCATCGCAAGGCTACCCCTGCCCGTTCAAAAACTCCCCCACCACCGCGGCCAAAGCCTCGGTGTCGGTGTAGCAGGGCACATGGCCGCAGCCCTGCAGTACCACCTCCTGGTGGTTGGGCAGGCCGCGCTTGAGAGTCTCCCTGCAGGCGGGCCCCACCAGGCGGTCCCGGTTGCCATGCACCAGCAGGACCGGGTGGCGGATGTCCGGCAACCGGGGGCGAAAATCCACCTGGTCCAGCCATAGGGCCTGGTGGCAGACCGCCTTCACCGGGGTGGGGCCGGCGGAAGTGACCAGATAGCCCCAGAAGGCGGGGTCACGCGTCTCGAAGCCCTCGCCGTTCCCCTTGCGCAGAAATTCCTCGTACTTGGGCATCTGGCGCATCACGGGGCGCCGGGCAAAGCGGGCCAGGCGCACCAACCAGCGCTGCAGGGAGCTGAGCGGACGGTGCGCGAAGCCCCCCTGCAAGATGCCTTTGCCAAACCGGGCCGGGTAGCGGTAGAGCGCGTCCAGCGCCACCGTCGAGCCGAACGAGCAGCCCATCACATGCGCCCTTTCCACACCCAGCTCCTTCAGCAGCGCCACCAGGTGGTCCGCCAGGTCGCGATGCCGGATCCAGGGCAAACGGTTCAACCCTTCGCCCCGGGTGGCGGGAAGGTCCCAGCCGATGCAGGTGAAACGGTCGGACAGATGATGGGCCAGCGGCAGGAAGGATTCCAGGCTGTCCGAAAGTCCGTGACCCAGCAACAGCGCCGGTCCCTGCCCCCAGACAAAATAACGGGAGGCAAAGCGCGGCCCCGCAAAGGTTCGCATGGAGGATTCCGCTTGGAACCGGGACAGCACCTGCTCCAGACGCGTGATGTCGCCCAGACGGGCTCGGCTCACCGGGCAATCGCCTACCCCACATCCCCTGCCGCAGGCGCAGGCATCCGCTTGCAGATCAGCCATATCGGTTCACCCTCCCCGCGCCTGGAACACCATCGACGCGAAGCTCACCGACTCGCGTCCCTTTGGATGCACATGCTGGTCGTAGCGCAGCAGTTTGCCCGCGCAGGGCCCCAACACCTGCAAAGTCAGCCAGGTCGGCGGAAAGCCACAGATGCGCCTGGCGTCCTTTTCCCCGGCCAGGATCTGCCGGTAGCCCTGCGCGCTGCCATTTGCTGCGGCCGCCATCAACTGCATGTCCTGATCCCGGCTGTGCGCGAGAAACGCGTCGGGCAGTCCCGCCTTGTCACCGAACTTCGGGCCGATGTGCGCCAGATCACCGCTGATGATGAAACAAACGGGTTCGCCCGCGGCCTGCCTGGCCTGCCGCAGGGCCTGAACCATCCGCGCCACATCGTCGGGTACCGAGGTGGAGTTGGGTTCCTGCAGCATGTCGTCCATCGCCCCCACCACCAAAGGCACGATGCGGAACGGCCGGTCCGGACCGAGCAGGTGCTGCAAAAACACGACCTCCAGCTCCACCGAATGCTCGGGGAAATGCGCCCGCAACTCATCGTCGTACAGGCCGGGCCCGTAGGCCTGCTCCAGCCGGTCGCAAAAGGCGCCGTCCACCGCCACATCCCCCAGCGGGGTGCGGAAACTTTTGCGGGTGAGGGTGAACCGCTTCGGGCTGTAATGGGAGGTGGCCACGATCACGAACAGGCGAGCGGTGGTGTTTTCGTAGACCTGCCGGAAGGCGTGCGCAAAATTCCAGCCACCGCGGGCATAGTCTATATGCGGGGCCAGCACCGCGTCGATGCGGTGGTCGGTGGCCCGGGCCCGGGGGATGCCTGGCCCATCCTGGTGGAGGTAATAGCTTTCAATCTGCTCGGTAAGATTTTTCGGGTCGGCGTCATAGCAACCGATGCAGGAGGGCGGGCGCACCGGGTTGTCGATGGCGGCCTGCCAGTTGGGGGCATCAAGGAAGAGGCATTCCTCCAGCATGCCAAGCAACTGGGTGAAATAGTCGGGAGCAATCGTCACACCGCCCAGCAGCGGCTGGAGGGAAGCGGAGAGCTCCGGGATGGACTGGGTGCCGTCCAGCCTTTTGACAATTTCCAGATCCACGGCGGAAACCCGCATGACCGCCGGGCTCAGCCTGAGCAGGTCGCTGATTTCAAAGCTGGCGGGTTCCCCCCGCACCTGGTCGGCCACCAGGTAGGGGCGGACACGGGGTTTTTCAAGATACTGCATGACGGGTACGACCTCTGGCACCAACAGGCGCGCCCGCCGGCCCGAAGGGGTCTCAGGGTTTGGCTGCGGGAGCCGAAACCTTCAAGCCGGGCGACGCGTTGAACAACCTGATCAGTTTACCGTCTTTGGCGTTCCAGAGGCGGATCTCGCCATCCCAGCCACCCGAGGCCAGCACCTCACCGGTGGGATTCAGCGCCAGCGACAGCACATAATCCTTGTGGCCAGCCAGTTCGCGGATCTGGTTGCCCTTATCGCGGTCGTGCTGTCGGATCTTCATGTCGGCCCCGGCGCTGAACAGCCATGGTTCCTTGCCGTGCTGCACCAGCTTCAACACTGAACCGCCCGCGCCTCCCATGGCGAGGACCTGCTTGGCCCCCTGGTCGCCGGTCAGGTTCCAGGAGCGGACCTGCTTGTCATCCCCCACCGAATAGCACGCGCTGCCATCGGCTTTCACCGCCACGCCGAAGACCGGGTTCTGGTGTTCGGGGAAGGTGGCAATCGATTCCTTAGCTTTCAGGTCCCACACCTTGGCCGTCTTGTCGCGGCTGGCGCTGGCCAGCCGGTTGTTGTCAGGGAAGAAGGCGACCGCGAAGACCCAGTCGGCGTGGTTCTCGATCGTGTCGGTCAATTTCGCCTGCGCAATCCCCCCGGAGATATCCCACACCTGGATCAAACGGTCGCAGCCGCCGGCTGCCAGTTTTTTGCCATCGGGCGACAGGCTGAGGCATTCGACCTCATCATCCGCCTCCAGCAGACGCTTCACCAGCACCTTGGGATCGGAAACGCCATTCAGGACCGCCACACCGTTTTCCTGCTTCGCGGCGGGGGCCGACAGGTCATAAACCGAGACATCCCCCTCCTCGCCGGGACGGCCACCAGCCATCACCAGCTTGCCATCCGGCAGGAAAACCAAGGCCATGGCCCGGCGGGAACGGATGGCTACGCGCTTGACCAGTTTGCCGGTCTCCACTTCCCAAACACACAGCTCATGGTGCCCGCTGGTCACCAGTTGCTTGCCGTCGACTGTGAAAGCCAAGGCCGTCACGCTCACCGGAAAGGCATACTGGTTGAGCAGGCTGGGCGGGGACCAGCGTTTGCGCAACTCCTTCATCAGGTCGGCTTTCGCGTCCACTCCCTGGTCCACCTTGGCTCCCTCGGCGATCCACCGCTCCACCAGGGCGATCTTGGCCGCCGCAAGCGGAGCGCCGGTCTCCCGGGGAGGCATGCGGGAGGCGTCGGTCGCTTTCAGCACATCAATCAGGTGGCTTTCATCGGGCTTGCCGTCCACAATCGGGTCTTCCTTGGTGCCCCCCTTGCGCAGCGTCTCAATCTTGGTCATATCCAGCTTGCCCTTGGGGTTTTTAGCCCCGTGGCAACCGAAGCAGTTTTCCTTGAAAAGAGGAGCGATATCGTGGATGAAGCTGACCGGTTGGTTCGGTGCCGCTCCTTGGGCATTGGCATGGAATGCTAGGCAGAGGGTGAGGACCAGCGCCAAAAGCTGGCTTGGAAGGCGCGACAACATGCTTAAACCCCAAAACGGGCCGGGTGGAGAGTCCACGGAAGGCAGGACCGCCATAAGGCCGGGTGGCCGGTGCGGCTTGCAGGCAGGATGATAGCATTGTAAGAGCAAATCTTGGTGGATGAAATAGCCCAAAAGCTGTCGAAACCAAGATTTACGCAGTCTGGAGAAAGTTGTGACTATCCCCACCTCCCCGCAAGTTCGCCCCCTCGACTGGGCCGGCGCGCAGTTGAAGCACCATTTCTGGGCCGAATTGCCGGCACAGGGCCCGGCACTGCTGGTGATCGAGCGCGTCACCCCGGCGGAAAGGGGCTGGGTGGAATGTGGTGTCAAACGCGGGATCCATTGGCTGGTCGCCTCCGAGGAGGGGACCGGGCTCACCATGCCGCAGTGGCTGGACCGGGTGCGCGCGGCCTTGACGGCGGGGATGGTGGTGGCGGTCCACTCGGAAGACATCCGCGAAGCAGACGGAGCGGATTGGCCCATGGCCCGGTGGCTACCGGCGCTGTTCGCCGGTCCCGGGGGTGCGCCCCTGAAGGACATCCCCCTGCACCCGGTACGGGTGGTGCCCCACTGGGGTCATGTGGAATTGGATGGCCCGGGCCAATGGACCACCCGTCAGGACATGCCGCATCTGCCCGTGAAGGCCGACATTGCCTGGGGCAAACCGCTGGCGGCCACCACGCGCCCCCTTGATGTGCGGATGGCCCTCGATGGCCTGGCGATGGAACTGGCCATCGCGCGCGAAAAGGCCGGCGAAATCCTTTCGGCTCCCAGGCTGATGCTGCGGCAGGTCCGTCGCGATTTCAACGCGCCCTGCCTGTTCGACAAGTCGGGCCCCAACGGGCGGCAAACCATCGGCCGGGCGTTGACAGCCATGCTGCTGATTGCCGACAAGCTGAAACCAATGCTGAGGGGCCAGGACATGGTGGGAGTGTGGCTGCCCACCAGCACCGCCAGCGCCCTGGTCAACGGCGCCCTTGGCCTGTTGGGCAAGGTCTCGATCAACCTGAATTACAGCGCCGCCGAAACCGTCAGCCGGGCGTGCCTGGACCAGACCAGCGCCAGGGTGGTGATCAGCGCGAAAAGGTTCACCGCGCGCATGCCGTTTGACCCGGGCGCGAGCCGCAAGCTCGTGCTGCTTGATGAACTGCTGGCCGGCACGACCGGCCTGCAAAAGCTGTGGGCGCTGCTGCGGGCAAAATTCGCCCCCGTCTGGTGGCTTGAGAAGAAACTGGGCATCGAGAAACAGTCCTCGGGTGACCTGGCCACGCTGATTTTCTCCAGCGGGTCCACCGGACAGCCCAAGGGTGTGGAACTCACCTGGGGCAACCTGATCTCGAACATCCAGTCGCTGATCCACCATGCGGACATCACCCCGCGTGACAGCATCCTGGCGTGCCTGCCCTTCTTCCATAGCTTTGGCTACACCATCACGCTGTGGGCGCCGCTCACACAAGGAATGCGGGTGGCCTACCACCCCGACCCGCGCCAGGGCCGCGAGGTCGGCGAGATGTGCCGCGAGGAAAAGTGCACGGTGTTCCTGAGCACCGCCACCTTCCTGCGGTTCAGCCTGAAGCGCGCCGAGGCCGGGGACTTCGCCTCCCTGCGCTATCTGGTGTGCGGCGCGGAAAAGCTGCCCGTCTCGCTGGCGGAAGATTTCCAGAAAAAGTTTGGCGTGCGCCCCATCGAGGGATACGGTTGCACGGAGTTGAGTCCGGTCTCCAACCTGAACCTGCCGAACCGGGAGTTGCCGGACGGGCGTACCTTGGTGCGGGATGTGCCCGGCACCGTGGGCCGCATGGTCACCGGGTGCGCCTGCCGCATCGAGGACCCGGAGAGACAACAGCCGATCGACCCGGCAACCCAGGGCATGGTGCTGGTGGGTGGCGCAAATGTGATGCGCGGATACTGGGGCCAGCCGGGCAAGACCCGGGATGTGATCACCGACGGCTACTACCGTACCGGGGATGTTGGTCACCTGGACGAGCACGGCCACCTCACGCTGACCGGCCGGTTGTCCCGCTTTGCCAAATGCGGCGGCGAAATGGTGCCGCTCGAGCGTCTGGAAGAGTTGCTGCACGAGGTCCTGAACACCACCGAGCGTGCCTGCGCTGTTTCCTGCGTGCCCGACACCAGCCGCGGGGAGCGGGTGGTGGTGCTGTACCTGAAACCCGCCGTGGAGTCGCTGGTGCCCAGCACCGGCGATTGGGTGAAAAAGCTGATGGCCACGGGTATCCCCGCGCTTTGGATCCCCAGCGCCAAGGATTTCCACAGCGTTGAGGAGATTCCCACCTTGGGAAGCGGCAAGCTTGACCTGCAGGGCCTGCGCGCGGCGGCTCTGAAGGTGGCAGGGAGCGACGCATGACTGCCGAGGATTTGGACGGGCAACCCGATTTGTCACCGGAAAAACTGGGCCCCCTACCCCTGCGGGTGGTGCTGGTGGAAACTGAATACGCCGGCAACCTCGGTTCGGTCGCCCGGGTGATGCGCAACATGGGCACCGAGGACCTGGTCCTGGTCCGGCCAAAAGCCTCGCCCAGCGACGGCAACGCCCTGCGCATGGCAGTGCACGCCCGGGAACTGCTGGACAAGGCCCGCATCGTGGGCACCCTGTCCGAGGCGCTGGCCGATTGCGTGGAGGCCGCCGCGACCGGGGCCCGCGTGGAGGGTCCGGTCCGTCAGGTGAAAAAGGGGTTCCCCCGGGACATCATCCCCGCATTGCTGGCAGCGGCCGGCACCAAGGGGGAGCGCAAGGTGGCGCTGGTCTTCGGGCCGGAACCCAGCGGTCTCACCACCGCGGATGTGGCCCTGTGCCACCACTTGATCAAGATCCCCTCCAGCATCCAGTACTCCTCGCTGAACCTGGCGATGGCGGTGGGAGTCTGCTGCTACGAGGCCCGCATGGCCTGGATCTCCGGCGTGCCCCGGGCGCGCATCGAACCGGAACTGCCCATGCGCGGGCAGGAATTGCTCCACCGGCATGTGCGCCGCGCCCTCGAGGCGGTGGGGTACCTGTACGGCGAGAAACAGGACACCCTGATGCACGGCATCAGCCACCTGCTGGGTCGCCTAAAACCTTCGCGGCGGGACGCCGGGATGCTCCACGGCCTGGCCCGTCAGATCCTGTGGTATGTCCGGACCCACCCGAACGCCAATCCTTCCCGGTCCGCCGGTGACGACAGCGCGGACGGCCAGTAGGTATGGAGTGGTTACAGCAGTTTCCCGCCAACCCGGCCCTGCTGGTTGCGGTCGGGATCGTCTGGGGCATTTCTGGCGTCCCGCTGACCCCCTTCTGGGCGTATCTCGGTTTCCGCTGCGGCTGGCGCGAGGGATTCGCACTGGGGTGGGTGGCAGTGCTGGTGGCGCTGGCAGTCCATTTCGCAGCGTTCCGCCTGCTGGGCAACCGGCTGGGGCAATCGGCCTGGTTCGACGCCCTGATGCGGCGTTTCCAGCCGGTGCTTGAGCGGTTCCAGGCTGACGCCAGCGGCTTGATCTGGGCCAGGCTGGCCTGGGCCATGCCCTTCGCCGTGGTGAACGCCTGGGCCGCCCAAGGCCCCTTGCGACTGTGGCAATTGATGCTGCTGAGCGGACTGGCGCTGATCCCCAATATCGCCGGTGTGGCGCTTTCCGGCGATGTGGTCGCCAACTGGAACCAACCGGGAAACAGCACCCGCCACTTCGCGATGGCCCTGGGCCTGTTTGGCCTCGCCGGCCTGACCGGCTGGGTTTTTCGCCGGTGGCGGCACGCAAGGGTGCAACGACCCTAGGGATTCCGAGACATTGGAGCCGGTACCGGCCAGGCCAGGCAAATCAGCCTGGCTCGGCCTCGCGCATCAGGTTGTACCCGGCCCACGCGCGCAGACGGCGGTAGCGCCATAGGAGCCCCAACGCCTCGGCCAAGGCGGCAAGGAGGCACAGCAGGACCAGTTGGGTGAAGGGAAAAATAGCCTGTTCGAGGGCTGGATCGACCTTCAGCCAGTACCCCAGGGCCCAGAAGCCCACGCCGCAGGTCCAGCAGGTCATGGCCAGAAAGAATGCAGTGGGAAGGCGGTTTTCCAGGCCCGGGGCATGCACGCGGGGGCGGGGCCAGGCGAGATGGAAGGCCCCCTGCCCCATCAGCCAGAAATAAAGCACCAAGGCCCCTCTCCTTTCGGAGAATCCCGAAAGGAAGGGGGGCAGTTGCCCCACCGAGGGGAAACAATAGCCAGCGGATAGCCAGGCAAGCGCCCCGACCAGCGCCCAGAACCAACGCGGCGAGCCAAACGGAAGCGAGGTCAGCAAACCCCAAACGCCCAAGGCGATGAGGATGGCCAGACCGATCAGCGGCATCAAAAAAATCTGCAACCAGTCATCGGTGGGCGGCCACGGAATACCATCCAGGCGGGCCGGCTGGCGCACAGGCGCCGCGAACCACACGAGCAGAAGCCCCAGCGGAACCAACACCAGGGTAAGCCCTGACCAGAACTCCACCACCAGCAAGTGCCTGGCGGCGGCGATTTGCCGCATCCAGGCCGTTTGCGGGTTGACGGGAGCGTTCATCGTGCGGGCTCGGGAAACCCAGCCGGTTTAGCGCTTGGCTGGCATGGCATGGGTGGGGAAACCATGGGCGGCCTCAGCGGCCTCCATCAGGGTCTCGGAAAGCGTGGGGTGGGCGTGCATGGTCAGCGCTAGGTCACGCGCCGTGGCGCCCATCTCGATGGCCAGCATCGCCTCGCCGATCATCTCGCCGGCATCGATGCCCGACAGGCCGATGCCCAGTACACGCTCGGTGGCGGGATCGATCAGGATTTTGGTCAGCCCCTCGGTGCGGCCTCGGGTCATGGCGCGACCACTGCCGGCCCACGGGAAACGCAGCTTCTTGTACGCGACCTTATTCTTTTCTGCCTCGGATTCGGTGAGCCCCGCCCAGGCAATCTCGGGATCGGTGAACACCACAGCCGGCACCGCCTTGGCATCATAAATGACCGGTTCGCCGCACAGGGCCTCCACCGCCACCTTGCCCTCGTAGGTGGCCTTGTGGGCCAGCATGGGTTCACCGGCGATATCACCAATGGCGTATATATGCGACACCACAGAACGGCGTTGGTTGTCAGTGGGGATGAAACCCTTGGAGTCGAGAGTGATCCCGGCCTTCTCCAGACCCATGTCGCGCGTGTTCGGTCGGCGGCCCACCGAGATGAGCACCCGGTCGAATGTCTCGAGGCTGGAGGTGCCGTCCGCGGCTTCCAGCGTGGCGCGGATGGTCTTGCCCACCTCCTCCAGCTTGGTGACCTTGGTCTTCAGCAAGATCTTGTCGAACTGCCCGGCCAATCGCTTGGCCAGGGGGGCGACCAGGTCGCGGTCGGCGCCCGGCAGCAGCCCGTCGGTCATCTCCACCACGGAGACCTTGCTGCCCAGAGCTGAATAGACGGTACCCATCTCCAGGCCAATGTAGCCGCCACCCACCACCAGCAGCTTGGCGGGGATATCCTCCAGGGCCAGGGCGCCCGTGGAATCCATCACGCGGGAGGAGCCGATCTGGAACAGCGGCGGCGTGGCCGGACTGGATCCGGTGGCGATGACCGCATGTTCGAAGACAACCTGGGTTTTGCCGTCAACCACCAAGGTGTTGGCATCCAGGAACGAGCCGCGGCCGTTGACATACCGGATCTTCCGGGCGTCGCGAAGCATGGCGAGGTTGCGTGTGAGGTTTTCCACGACCTTCTGCCAGTGGCCGCGCACGCCGTTGATGTCGATCTTGGGCGGACCGTAGGTGACACCGAAGTGGCTGGCTTCCTTGGCCTCGTTGATCACCTTGGCCACATGCAGGACCGCCTTGGATGGAATGCAGCCCACCTGCAGGCAGGTGCCGCCCATGCGCGGCGATGCGTCGACCAGCACCGTGGAGAGGCCCTTGTCAGCGGCGAGAAACGCGGCGGCGTACCCACCGGGCCCGGCACCGATCACCACCATCTGCGCCTTGATCACTTCCATCGGGTCCCCCCTTGCCGTTCGAGACTCTTGTCTTCAGTTGAGCGGGCCGGCGGATAACCACCGGCCCGCCGGATGTCGGTCACCCGTAAACCGGATCAGGCGTGCAGCAGCATGTGCATCGGCTGTTCCAGCAAGTCTGCCATGCGGCGCAGGAACCGCGCCGCGGCGGCACCGTCGATGATCCGGTGGTCATAGCTGAGCGACAGTGGCACCATCAGGCGGGGCACCCACTGATCATTTTTCAGCACAGGCTCCATCCGCCCCCGCGACACGCCCAGAATTGCCACTTCCGGCCAGTTGACGATCGGGGTGAACCCGGTGCCGCCAATCCCGCCCAGGTTTGTGATCGTGAAGGTGCCACCCGTCAGATCGGAGCCGTCCAGCTTCTTGGCGCGGGCCCGGTCAGCAATTGAGGTCACTTCCGCAGCCAACTCGTGGACAGACTTCTTATCCACATCCTTCACCACCGGCACCAGAAGCCCGGCTTCCGTGTCTACCGCGATGCCGATGTGGATGTATTTCTTCAGCACGATCTGGTTGTTCTGCGTGTCGATGCTGGCGTTGAAGGCCGGGAATTCCCTAAGCAAGATCGAGGCCGCTTTGAGAGCAAACGCGGTCACCGTGAGCTTGGGCCCCTTGCTCGCCGCGCTCTGCGACCGGCGGAACTCTTCCAAATCGGTCACATCCGCGAGATCGTTTTGGGTGACATGTGGGATCTGCGACCAAGCCAACGCCATCTGCTTGGCGGTAGCGCGGCGGATAGCCATCATGGGCACCCGCTCCACCGGCCCGAGGTCCTCGAATCGGGGCAGCGGCGGCGGTGTGGGCACGCCATTGCTACTTCCTCCCCCACCGGCAGACAGAGCCTGACGCACATAGCTTTTCAGGTCGTCCTCGGTCACTTGACCATGCTTGGCGGTGGGGGAAACCCGGTACAGGTCCACACCCAATTCGCGGGCCAATCGGCGGGTACCGGGGCTGGCGGCAACCGGGCCCAGATTGGCAGCAGCGGCAGCGGCGGTGATGGCAACGGGAGTGGAAGGGGCAACCAGCGGAGCGACAGAGGGTGTCGGCTGGGCAACCGCAACCGGCGCTGGTGCAACGGCGGGAGCGGGAGCGGGCGGAGCAGCGGCGGGAACGGGAGCAGCCACCGGTTGGGCGGCGGGCGCCTTGGCAGGGGCGGCCCCGCCCTCACCGATGACAATATAGGCCTGGCCAATTTTCACTTGGTCACCCACCTTGACCAAAATTTTGCTCACCGTGCCGGCGGCCGGGCTGGGAACTTCCAGGGCGGCTTTGTCGGCCTGGACCTCCATCAGGGGCTGATCCTTCTGGACCACATCACCCTCGGCGACCTTGAGGGCGTTGACCTCGACGACCTCAACATTTTCCTTCAGGGGCGGCAGCTTGTGTTCAGTCGCCATCGAACTCTCCGATCTTGTGTTTTCCTATCCATCAATAGCAAGCGCCGCCCGGCGGGGGCGGCGCGGCGAGTCTGTTTGTCCGGCTCACGCTGTCAGCGGATTCACCTTTTCCGGATCAATACCCAGCTTGCGATACGCCTCGACCACCTTGGCCATGGGGATCTGCCCCTTTCGGGCCAGTTGGTAGAGCGTGGCGGCGGTGATGTGCTGGGCATCCACCTCGAAGTGTCGCCGTAGCACCGGGCGGGTTTCGCTGCGGCCGAAGCCATCGGTCCCGAGTGGGAAGAGGCCGCCGGGGACCCATCGCGCGACCATTTCCGGAACCGAGCGCATGTAGTCGCTGGCGGCGATGAAAATACCCTCTTCCTTTTCGAGAACCGTCTCGAGGTACCCCTTGCGCGCGGGCTTGTCGGGATTGAGGAAGTTGTGACGCTCGGCCTCCAGGCAATCGCGGCGCAGTTCCTTGTAGCTGGTGGCGCTCCAGACATCGGCCCGCACACCGAACTCGGCCAGCATCTCTTGGGCCTTCAGCGCGAACTGGAGGATGGAGCCGGACCCGAAGATGTGAGCCTGGGGACCGCTGGAAAGGGTGGATTTGCGCAGGCGGTACAGCCCCTTCAGGATCCCCTCCCGGGCCCCCTCGGGCATGGCAGCCTGGACATAATTGTCGTTGTACAGAGTGATGTAGTAGAAGATGTCCTCGCCGTTCTTGTACATGCGGCGGATGCCCTCCTGCAAGATGCAGGAAAGCTCGAAAGCGTACGCGGGATCATAGGCCATCAGATTCGGCACCACCGAGGCCTGCACATGGGTGTGGCCGTCCTCGTGCTGCAGCCCCTCGCCGTTGAGCGTGGTCCTTCCGGCGGTGGCGCCCAGCATGAAACCGCGGCAGCGCAGATCGGCCGCGGCCCAGATGAGGTCGCCCACCCTCTGGAAGCCGAACATTGAGTAATAGATGTAGAAGGGAATCATCGGCACGCCGTGGTTGGCGTGCGAGGTGCCGGCGGCGATGAAGGACGACATCGCGCCGGACTCGTTGATCCCTTCCTCGAGCAACTGGCCGTCGGTGGATTCCCGGTAGACGACCGCCATCTTGGCATCGACCGGCTCGTACTTCTGGCCGTTGGCGTTGTAGATCTTGTAGGTGGTGAAGAACGGGTCCATACCAAAGGTGCGGGCCTCATCGGGAACGATGGGCACAATGTTACGGCCTATTTCCTTGTCCTTCAGGAGCTGGCCCAGCATATCCACAAACACGCCCGTGGTGCTGGGAGCCTTGTCGCCCGAACCCTTGGCATAGCGAAGAATCAGGTCGTTGGAAGGGGCTTCCAGCAGGCCGCCCTTCGGGTTGCGCTGGGGCAGGTAGCCGCCCATGGCCTTCCGGCGCGCATGCAGATAGGTATGCTCAGGGCTGCCAGGTGGCACGGTTACAAAATCAGCCTTCTCGGCCTTTTCGACGGGCAATGGCACGCCGAACTTCTCGCGAATCTCTAGCAGGCTTTTGGCCTTCAGCTTCTTCTGCTGGTGGGTGATGTTGAGGCCCTCGCCGGCCTCACCCATACCATAACCCTTGACGGTATGGGCAAGCACCACCGTCGGCCGGCCCTTGTGAGTGACCGCCTCATGGTAGCCGGCAAAAACCTTCAGGGGATCGTGACCGCCGCGGCGCAGGCCCTTGATCTGCTCGTCGCTAAGGTGTTCGACCAGCTTCAGCAGCTCGGGATATTTGCCAAAGAAATGCTGGCGCATGTAGGCGCCGTCTTCCACGACATATTTCTGCAACTCTCCATCCACCACTTCGGTCATGCGCTTGCGCAGCAGGCCGGACTGTTCGCGTGCCAGCAGGGCATCCCATTCGCTGGCCCACACCACCTTCACCACATTCCAGCCGGCGCCGCGGAAGAATGCTTCCAGTTCCTGCATGATCTTGCCGTTGCCGCGAACGGGGCCATCGAGGCGCTGCAGGTTGCAATTGATCACGAAAGTGAGGTTGTCGAGGTGCTCCCGCGCACCCAGAGTGAGGGCACCCAGGGTTTCGGGCTCATCGCACTCGCCATCGCCCAGGAAACACCAGACCCGAGAATTGCTCCGAGGCTTCATGCCACGGTTTTCGAGATAGCGCAGGAAACGTGCTTGATAGATGCCCATGATGGGCCCCAAGCCCATGCTGACCGTTGGGAACTGCCAGAAATCCGGCATGAGCCACGGGTGAGGGTAGCTGGAAAGGCCGCCACCGGGCTGGAGCTCGCGGCGGAAATTCAACAGTTTTTGCTCGCTGAGCCGGCCCTCGAGAAAGGCGCGGGAGTACATGCCCGGTGAGGCGTGGCCCTGAAAATAAACAAAGTCCGGACCTTCTGGATGGTCCGGACCTTTGAAAAAGTGATTGAAGCCCACTTCATACAGTGTCGCCGAACTGGCGAAGGTGGAAATGTGGCCGCCTACCGTTCCATCGGCCTCGTTGGCTTTCACCACCATGGCCATCGCATTCCAGCGCACCATGCTTGCCAGCCGTTCCTCCAAGGCCAGATCGCCCGGGTAGGCTGGCTGGCGTTCGAGAGACACGGTATTCACGTAGGGCGTGTTGCTGGAAGCATGGCCCGGGGCGCCGGCCAGAAAGGCCTCTTCCTCAGCCTGATCCAGCAAGTAACGGGCGCGCTCACCACCCGACCGAACCACCACAGACCGCACCGATTCGCGCCATTCCCGGGTTTCCAGCGGGTCGCCGTCCACCTTGGGCTGACACTGAGCACTTGACGCAACCGTATTGCCATCAACTATTTGTGTATTTTCAACGGGGTGCGAGGGCGCGGATTGCACGGGATTTGCCTGCGGTCGATCCAATACGCCTTCGCTCACCATGGCGAACTCCCGGACAATTCAGGAACCAAGAAAAAAACACGCGATCACCGGACTGCTTGTATTCTAGTTTTACCGTGCAAGCAAGATAAGGTGAGCTTAGCGGTTATGCGGAGTTGGTGCCCCGCATGAACAGTCTCGGGCGGACAACCACCGAACCTTGAGTCGGGGTTGGCAGGAGATCAGATAAACCGGTGGGATTCGACCAAACCCGTTCTGAACTGAGTGTGAAACTGGAAAACGCCGTGCTGGTTGGCGTTTCCCTGCCCAACAGGCCCTGGAACGAGGCGGACCCTTTGGGAGAGCTTCGGGGGTTGGTGGAAACCGCTGGTGCCCACGTGGTGGGAGAGTTAACCCAGAAAAGGCAGCAGGTCCAGTTGGGAACTTACTTAGGCTCAGGCAAAGTGCGTCAACTGGTCGATTTGGCGAATTCCACAGATGCCGACGTTATCATTTTTGACAATGAGTTGACCCCCAGCCAAGGCAAGGCGCTGGAAGAGGCGACCAAGTGCAAAGTTTTGGACCGTAGCGAGCTAATACTTGATATCTTCGCCACCCGAGCCAGGACCGCCGAGTCCCGGTTACAGGTCGAATTGGCCCAGCTGGAATATTCCCTGCCCCGTCTGAAGCGGATGTGGACCCACCTGAGCCGCGTGAAGGCCGGCATCGGCATGCGGGGTCCGGGCGAAACCCAGTTGGAGGAGGACCGCCGGCTGGTCAACCACCGCATCCGCGACCTGAAGGAGAAACTGCGGGCGGTGCAGGCGCGCAAGGAACGCGAGGTTGCATCGCGCTCAACCGAGCCAACCGTGTCCCTGGTGGGGTACACCAACGCCGGCAAAAGCACCCTGATGAACGCCCTGACCAACGCGGGTGTGCTTTCCGAGAACAAGCTGTTCAGCACCCTGGACACCCGCACCCGTCAGTGGAAGATGCAAGACGGGCGGAATGTGCTGCTGAGTGACACGGTCGGCTTCATCCGTGACCTTCCCCACAACCTGGTGGCCTCTTTCAAGGCCACGCTGGAGGAGGCGCGCCAGGCCCGTCTGCTGCTGCATGTGGTGGATGCCAGCAACCCGATGGCCGAGGAGCAGATCCGGGCCGTTGAGACCGTGCTTTCCGAACTGGACTGCGGCAATAAGCCCACCCTGCTGGTATTCAACAAGATCGACCAGCTTCCTGACATCTCGTTCCTGCAGGCGCTGCAGACCAAGCACCCCAGGTCGGTGGCTGTGAGCGCCCATACCGGGCAGGGCCTGGCCGAACTGAACCAGGCGGTGGCGGACCGGCTGGATGCCGACCTGTTCCATGCGCAACTCGAGGCAGAAGCCACCAACGGCAAACTTTTGGCCTGGCTGAAATCACACGCCAGGGAAGTCTCGGAGGAGTACCGCGACAACAAGGTGCTGATCACCTGCCAACTGGATGAAGAAGTGCTGGGACAGGCGCAACGACTTGGGGCCATCCGCCTGCACGGGGATCCAGCCGTCCTGGATCTGGATCACGCGCCAACCCCTTCGGCCCCGCCGGAAATCTAAACCGGAAAACCCGGGCTTATCCCGCCAGTCCGGGCTCATCCGCCTCGGACAGCAGCGCGACAGCCTCCCGGGCGTGATGCGCCAGTACTGGATCTTCACTGTCGGTCATCGCGTCGACATCGGGCCAGAGCAGGCCGAGATTTTCCGAAGCGATAGCGTGGATGGAAACCAGCTTCTGGCCCAGGTCCTCGCTATCGAGCCCGCGCTTGAACATCTGCAGGCTTTGCACCTCACCCAACCGCGCCAAGGCGGCGCGAGCCGCGTATTTCACATCGGGGTTCGGGTCGGATCGGGCGGTGTGCAGGGCAGACCGCACCTGGTCCTGAGCCGTCGGCTCCCGCCAACCCAGCGCTGAGGCCGCAGCCCTACGGACCCGGGGGTCGTGGTCCCGCAGAGCTGTCAGGATGACCTGTTCGCCATCGGGACATCCCAGCCGGCCAAGGCACTCGAGAACAGCCAGGTAGGGGAAATCGTTGGCGAAGCGGGCCCGGGCGGGCGGGCGCGGCCATGGGCGCCAGCGTGCGCGGGATTCCTGGTCGATCCGCGCGCGGGTCCAGGCGACCAGCCATCCGGAAATCAGATGTGGTGCCTTGGCAAAAGCGAGCAACCGGACAGCCTGGTCCACATGGTGGATCTTGCCCCGCTCCAACAGCGAAACCAGCCGGTCGGAAATATCGGCTTTCAGATCCGTCAGAGCGGCGAGGATCTCGGCCTCCTCTTCCGCGCTCCCCAAGCCCAGACAACGGGCCAGCGGCAGGGATACCTTGGAAAGGTATTTGCGGATTCCCGGCTCGAGGGCCACGAGGCGCGAGGCCTGCCAGGCCCATCCTTCCAGGTCGGCCTCGCCGGGCTCCAAAAGGCCCCCTTCCTCGGCGCCCCACTGGTTGTCCGATTTACCGGAGGCATCCTCGTAGGCACCCAGGCGGCGCACCACGCGCATGACCTCAACCAGCAGCTGGATGACTCTTGGATCATCGCGGGCTGGGCGCGAATCCCACAGGGCCTCGACCAAGTCACCCACCCTGGCCTCCGCGAGGCGGGCGGGTTCCACACCGCGTCGCAACCCTTCCAGGGCGCGGCGGAGCACCCGGACAGCGATCCGCCCCATTTCGGTATCCGGTTGGGTCAGGTAGCCGGAAATACCCAGGAAACTGATGGTTTCGACCGCCAAGTAATGGGACAGGGGCAGGTCCGTGGGCGCGGAGTCGGCGCACCGCATCAGGGTGGGCAGGCTGGAGGTATGGTTCAGAGCTCTGAGGCCGCAGGCCAGATCCATGGAGTACCACAATTGCTCCAGCGCGTCGGCCGACAGCTTGCGGCCCACCTGTCGGCCGAGGATTTGGCCAGCCTCGGCTGTGCCCAGCTCGGTGAGCGCGCGCACCTGCATCACAAACTGGGTGCCGGGACGCAGGCTGGTCTCGATGGCGCGGGTATTACCCTGCTCCATCATGGAGCGGTAGCGGGATTTGAGGTTTTCGAGGGTCGCCTCGTTGAGGGGCTCACCCTGGAACAATTCGAAATGTTGGCGGCTTACAGCACTGATTTCATCGCGTTTCTGCCTTCCCACCCGGCGCAACATGCCCGCCAAGGCGGCCGCTAGGGCCCCCAGCAGCACCAGAACCAACACGGTGGCCATGACAAAGGCATGCAGCATAAACGAGAGTTTCTCCCGAAGCCGGCCGCTTTCCGGTCAGGGCTCAGACCCTGGTCTGGCCAGTGCCCCGCACCACATATTTATAGCTGGCCAACTCCTCCAGACCGCACGGTCCCCGGGCATGGAACTTGCCTGTGCTGATACCAATCTCAGCGCCCAACCCCAGTTCGCCACCATCGTGCAACCGGGTGCTGGCGTTCACCATCACCGCGGCCGAATCCACCCGGCGCAGAAATTCCTCTGCCCGAGGCGGTTGCCCGGTGACGATCGACTCGGTGTGGCCTGAGCTGTGTTTTTGGATGTGCGCGACCGCATCATCCAAGCTGTCAACCACCTTCACCGCCAGGATCAGATCGAGGAACTCGGTGTCCCAGTCGGCGTCCCTGGCAGGCACCACCGGTTGGCCGGTCTCCGCTCCCATCCGGACAACCCGCGGGCACCCTCGGATTTCCACGCACTTTTCCCGGAGGAGGGCCATAAGGCGGGATAAATGCTGTTGCGCCCATTCGCTATGGACCAGCAAGGTTTCCAGCGCATTGCACACCCCCGGGCGGCTGCATTTACTATCCACCACCAAACTGGAGGCCATGGCCGGGTCGGCATCGGCGTCGAGGAACATGTGGCAGTTGCCGGTGTAGTGCCTTAGGACGGGCATGCGGGCCTCGCGGGAGACTCGGCGCACCAGGTCTTCGCCCCCGCGCGGCACGACAACATCGATCTGGTCGCCCTGGGCCAGCAGACACCCGACCACAGCGCGGTCGGTCACCGACACCTGCTGCACCGCATCGGCGGGCAGACCAGCCTTTACCAGTTCGGCCCGGCAAAGTTCCACCAGGGCGCGGTTGCTGGCGTGGGCCTCGCTGCCCCCGCGCAGGATGATCGCATTGCCGCTTTTGACGCACAGGCCGGCAGCGTCAATTGTCACATTGGGTCGAGACTCATAGATGAAAAGCACCACCCCGAGCGGCACGCCCACCTTTTGCACATGCACGCCTGATGGCAGGCGCCTTTCCTCCCGGACACGGCCGACCGGATCGGGAAGCTCAACCAATTGCTCGAGCCCCCCGGCCATTGCTTCGATCCGGGCGGGGGTGAGGGTCAGGCGGTCCCGCATCGCGGTGGAAAGACCGGTTGCAGCAGCCAAATCCTGTGCGTTGGCGGCGGCCAGTTGCGTGGTTTGGGACCGCAGGGCAGCGGCAAGGTTTTTCAGCCAGAGATTCTTTTGAGCGGTCGGAGCCTGGGCCAAGGCCAGGGAGGCGGCCTTGGCCCGAAGGCAAAGCTGATCAACCAGCGCCTGGTGCTGATCGGGAACCTGATTCTCGGTGGCTGCGGCTTGCATGGGATCTGGTGGGGAAAACTACGAAAATCCAACCCTGTCATCATGTTGGGGCAAAGGGATGGGATTGAAAAGGGCAGAGGACGGGAACTTATTGGCCTGGAAGGCCGCCACCCAGCGGCTTGGGAGGAGCCTCGGCAGCGATGAGTTCAAACGACATGCGGCCGGGGGAATCCTGCGCAAGCGTAAAATCCTTGGGCAACTGGATCTGGACCGGCTCGAAATTTGGTCCGGGCAGGAACTTACCGGTGGTGAGATCGATGAAGGCGGTCACCCGGGGAGGGGTAGGCTGGTCCGGCCCCTGGACCCGGATTTGCAGTTTGCCGGCCCGATCGTCGAGAAATCGCGGGCGCAGTCCGAATCCGGGGGGGCACAGAAATTGAACTGGCACATCGTTGAGTGTGTAGACCTTGGGTGCGCGGGGATCGACCCGCACCACCACGCTTTCGGGCAGGCAGGTGATTGGCCGGTTTTCCCACACCTTCGGCAGGTTGACCCGCAGCGGCCGTCCGGGCGTGAGGTCGAGGGACTCGGCCCCTTGGGCACCTAGGCTCAAGGGGAGTTCGGCCAGGCGGTCGAGGGCGATTCGCGGGCCCCGCACTTTGACTACCTCGGGGGTAATCTTCAGGCGGGATTCGTCTGCCCCCATCCCCTCCACCCGCACCTTCACATTTTTCTCGCCTAAACGGGTCAACACCACGGGGACACGGTTGCGCCCCTCGACCGGAAGGACTGTGATTCCGCTGGGGACCAGGATATCGGCGGCATCGACGCGGACCGAATCCTCCACCACGGCCCGCTCGCGCTGATCCTCTGGAACGCTGTATTCCATCCGCACGCCGACCGTCCCCTGGCTGAGTTGCCATCGCAATTCACGGATGGCGTTGGGATTGCCGACAAATGTGACCCGAACCTGCGACTGCTCGGGGGAATCCAACTGGTATTGGTCGGATTGGCCGGGGGCGAGGCGCAACTCAACCGGGATGGGCTGGTTGTCAAGCGTCTCGCGCTCGCGACTGCGGGCGTAGACCCAGACGAGAGTGCCCAGCGCCAGGGCGACCAGCAGGGAATAGAAGCGGTCAAGCATGGGGCCGCTCCCCCGCGCCGATTCCGGGCAAACCGGAAGGCAATTGAATCATGGTGCGGCTGCCGCCGGCCTCGCGGGCGCGTTCCGACGGGCGGTTGGAAAGAATCTCGGCCAAGCGCCGTGAAAGCGCGTCACGCGGTACCGGCTCAAGGGTGCCGCCGCTAACCACGGAAATGCGGCCGGTTTCCTCGCTGACCACCAGCACCAGCGCGTCGGTTTCCTCTGAAACGCTGAGCGCGGCGCGGTGTCGCATGCCCAGGCGCTGATCGGCGTCGTCGGGCAGTTGGCCCAGTGGCAACTGGCATCCGGCGGCGGCGATCCGCCCCTGCCGGATGATGACCGCACCATCGTGCAGCGGGCTGTTCTTGAAAAAGAGGCTGGCCAGCAGCATGTCGGAAATCTCGGCGTCGATGCGGGTGCCGGATTCCACCATGGCCTCGAGACTCACCTCGCGTTCGAGTACAATGAGCGCGCCGGTGCGGTCCCGTGAAAGAGCCTCGGCGGCCTTGGCCAGGGGATCGGCCAGCGGGGCGTCCTGGGACCGCACAAAGGCGCGCAAAAGCGGGTAGCGCCCAAGGACAAACAGGCCCCGCCTTAATTCGGGTTGAAAGAGGATCACCATGGCCAACAGGCCGGTGGTCATCAGGTAATCCAGCACGCGGGCCAGAATGGTCAGGTCGAAAACCGAAACAAGTATCTGGGCGGCTAGGTAGATCCCGGCCAAAAGCATGCCCAGGCCGCGAACCAGACCCGCGCCGCGCGTTCGGCCCAGCAGTCGAATGACCCAGTACAAAGCCAGGGACAGGAGCGTGATCTCGATGAGATCGCGCACAGAAAAGGATGTCAGCAGGTTGATGAACCTATCCCACATGCCGGACTGATTCCCCCTCCCCTTTTGGGTATCCCAACATCAAAAGTTCACTCAGGCGTCGGCGTCCAACGCCCGCCACACTTTGACCAGATCCACTGCCGCGGGCACATCGTGGACCCGCAAAATCTGGGCGGACCGCCTGGAAAGGGCCACAGAAAGACTCGCCAGAGTGCCGGCCAGGCGGTTTTCCACGTCCCGGCCCAGCATGGTTTTCAGATAGGATTTCCGCGAAACCCCCAACAAGACCGGACGCCCCAAGCCCACCACGGCGGCCATGCCGCCGGGACCGAGCAGACGGACGTTGTGACCGTAAGTTTTGCCGAATCCAATGCCGGGGTCGAGAGCGATCGCCTCGTTTTGGATGCCGGCAGAGCGGGCGACAGCCAGGCGCCGGGACAGGTGATCGGCCACTTCGGCACAGACATCGGTGTAGGAGGGGTTGTCCTGCATGGTGCCCGGCTCACCCTGGATGTGCATAAGTGCCAGGCCGGCACCCAGAAGACTGACCACGCCAGCCATTTCAGGGTCGCCCAGGCCGGTCACATCGTTGACCAGGTGAGCCCCAGCCTCGAGGGCCCTCCTGGCCACCAGGGCCTTGCGGGTATCGACCGAGAGAATCAGGCCTTTTTCGCGTGCCAGCTCCTCGATCACGGGCACCACGCGGCGGGATTCCTCGTCAGGGTCGACCGGTTTGGCCCCCGGGCGGGTGGACTCGCCTCCGATGTCCACGATTGCCGCGCCCTGATCGCGCTGGACCAGGGCGGCACGGACCGCCTCAGCCACCGTGGCGCATCTGCCCCCATCCGAAAAGCTGTCGGGAGTGACGTTCAGGATGGACATGACAACAGGGGCCCCATCGGCCCCTAGGTGAAACCCCTTGAAAGACCAGTTCCAGGCCGGCCACCCTCTGCGTTCGGGCGGGGGAACTGTCATTACCAGGGGCGCTCCATCATTTGCACGATCTGCTGGCCAACGCGCTCGAAGTTGACCTGGCGCGACGAAGTGATGGACTGCCCCAGTTCGGGTATGAAACTGCCGGTGCTGGTGATGCGGACCGGCACGACATTCGGTGGTCCCACCGGGGGCAGGTTGAAGGCCGCCGTTGGGGTGTCAAGTTCCCGACGGCGGGGTTGCGAAAGAATCTCGCCGGTGCGCAGGTCTTTCCACACGACATCGACGCTGAGGTAAGTCTCGGCTTCGCGGACCTCGTTGAGCTGGTTACGGTTGACGATGCCCTTGGTAAAGGCCGTGATGACGCCGGTCAATTCGGTGTCGGCATCCTGATTCTCAGGCACCACCTTGTAGGGAGTGCGGCTCTCGATGGAACGGATGATCACGGTGGTCAACTCGTTCTCGATGCCGGAATTCCCCTGGAAAACCTGAGTCTTGTTCTTGAAAACCGGAACCCGGACGGTACGGATTCCGGCGTCATAAACAGGCCGGGTGGAGTATTTTCCCAGCGCGATATGGCCGTCCCAGCTCTGGCATCCCGCGCCCAGGGCGAGGATGGCGAGCAGGCCGGCAAGCGCACCCATGCCAACCAGGCGGATCATCGGTTTGTCCCCATATTTGCAGGGTGGAAACGGAGCAGGCCGGTCATGGCAGGTAGTTGCCTCCACCGCCACCGCCGGGTGACGCGCTGGGAGGGAGCATGCCGGCTGGCAATTGCCGGGGCGGCGGCGCCGTCTCGCTGGCAGGTCCAGCCACGTCGGCATCTTTGCGCTGCCAGGGCCATTTGACCTCGGGCAATGTCTTCATGGGCTGGCGGGCAGGCTCGGCCGGAGCGCCCTCGGGGTGTTTTTCCCGCAGCGAGGCCATGCGAATCTTGGACTCGTCAGCATAGGGGGTGCCCGGAAAGCGCCTGCGAACCAGCTCATAGTAGAAATACGCGCTGGAGGGATGCTTGGTGCGCTCGTAGAACTCGGCCACCTTGAAGTCTTTCTCCGCCTGCTGCATGGTGATTCCCACCAATTGGCGCGTGAGAAAATCCTTCTTCTCGGCAAGCTCAGGGTAGTTGGAAAAAGCCGAGTGGACCAGCATACGGGCCTCGGCCACCTTGCGGCCGTCGTAGTCGGCGCCGCCGGTGCTAAGGTGCTTGCTGATGATCGCCAATTCAACCGACTGCGAGGCCAATTCGCTGTTGGGATGACGCTCGTGGATCTGCGAGAAGTAATAATCGGCCTCGGCGAAATCCTTGCGGAAAAATTTCACGCAGCCGCAGAGGAAGAGGGCCTTGTCGGCCAAGGGGCCGTTGATGTCGTGGAAGCGGACCTGTTCAAGCTTCTCGATGGCACGCCCCTCGCGGTCGAGAAGGGGCTTGGAACGCTCGAAGGACACAAAGGCCGGCTCGACAAACCAACGATTGCCTTCGGTCTTTTCGCGCTCCTGGGTCATTTGTTTGCGGGTGTCATCGAGCCAGTAATTGGCGATGTCATACATGTGCTGGATCGCCTGCTCCTTGTACTGGGTTCGGTCGAATTTGTTGAGCAGGTCGACATAGGTGTCGGCCGCCTTGGGATAGTGCCCCTGCAGGCGGAGACATTCGGCCTCGTAATAACGGGCCTCCTCCAGAACAGGGAGCGGGTTTTTCTGGTTGCGGTAGAGGCGGTGGAAGATCGACTCGGCGGTCTTGTAATCCCCTCGGCGAAACAACTCCCGGGCGCCCGCGAGCCGTCCCTCGGGACTCTTGGGGTCGAGCGGGGGTGCCTCGGTGACCCCATCCGGCCCCAATTGCCCGGTTTCCGCCGGGGGCATGGGCGCGTTGGGGAAACCCACAACGGGCAACTCGTCCCATTTTTGAGCCATTTGGTCCCATTTGGCGCTGATGGTGGAGCATCCGGTCGCCACAGGCAACACGAGCGCGGCCGCCAACAGCCAATGGCATTGGTTTTTCGGTTTTTCCGAACGGGCTTGGGCCACGTTCATTCCTCCTGCCAGCCCATGAGTCGGGGTCGGCGTCCGCGGATCCAGCTCAGGTATTCGCCCAGCCACGGCCTTACCTCCCGCCTCGCGGACTCGGCCGCCTCCGAAAATTCGGTTCGTCCGTCCCGCCCCGCCTCCAGGGCCGCCACCAGATCCCTGGCCAGTTTCCAGCAGGCCTCGGGCAGTTCCCGCCACCCCCGCTGATCCCGCCTGCATTCCCTGCACACCAGCCCGCCGGAACCAAAAGCAAAAGCCGCCGGGCCCTTTTCCGCCTTTTTCCCACACCCCACGCACCCACCGAATTCAGGCCGATACCCGAGATCCACTAACAGTGCCAGTTCGAAAACCACCACCCTGTCCCGCGGGTTCCAAGAACCGCTGTCAAGGTCGCGCAGGCAACCGAGGGCAGCGTCGAAAACAACGGGATGCGGATCGTTCTCCTCCGTCCAATCCCCGAGCAATTCCGCAACCAGATAGGCCCCGTTCAGGGCCTGATAGTCCCGCGCAAGGCCCTGGAATCTCCCCAACTGCGACGCCTCCGTCAGCAGATGCAATCCACCGGAGTTCTTGCGGATGAGGACCATACGGTCGTGGTTCAGCAAGTCAAGTGAACTTTCAAAGGGAGACCTCAACCTCCTACCACCCTTTGCCAAAGCCCGCAACTTGCCGTGCTCCCTTGTAAACAGGGTGGCAATCCGACTGGTTTCGCTCCAGTCGGAAACCCGAACCACCAAACCCTCCACTGTTTCGAGTGGCAAATCCCGCCCCCGATATCCCTTCCCCGATGGTCAATAAACCAGCGCTTTCCGGATCACTCACCCACCAGGATGACGGGTACACGTGCCGAAGTGCCATCGTGCAACCGCACCTCCACCTCGGCCACCTTTTCACCCAGACCCACCGCGGCCTCCAGGCGAACCGTTCCGGCAGGAGAGGCAGCGTTTCCATTGCCATGCCGGGTAACTAAACCAGCCGTATCTGCTCCGGAAACCATTACAATTTCAGCCGGTTTACCGTCACCCCGCTCCACCCGAAGCAGCCTCGAGACGGTTGTTCCCGCCAAACCACGCAGCTCGACCCTTTCGGGCGAAACGCGAACTGACTGCTTGGGCCTAACGTGCACGGAAACCGGCACCTCGAGGACCGGATAATCGGGATCGTTGGTTCCCAGACGCACCAGTCCCTCGGACTTGCCGACGTGGTCGCCGCGGACGGTGACCTTCATGACTTGCTCACCCGGTTCACCCTTGGCCTGACGCACCTGCAAACCGGCCAGGGTACTGGTGAAACCGGTAATTTTAAGTGGTTTTTCACGCAAATCCCTCACCCTCACCAGGGCGTCCGCCTCACCCCCCGCCCCCATGGACAAGGCCATGATGGCGGGTTCCACCTCCAACTCACGCCGGACAGTGGTGGAGAGGCGGGTTTCCACCTCCTGAACATTTTCGGGCTTGGCTGCATCAGGCGCGTAAGTCAGACGGACACGCCATGCATGGGGTCCGGTGGGCAGGCTGAGGGTACGCAGGCGTAGGTCGGTGACAGCGGACTGCCCAGGTTCCAGTCGGCCCGGCAAATTCCCAGCGGCAAGGCAGCCGCAACTGGTCTCCAGCTTGACCGGCTGGGCCACCCTTGTACCGTTGTTCCTGAAAATCAGCCGCACCATGGGGTTCTGGCCGACCCGCAATTCACCTAGCGGCAACTCGTCGGGCTCGAAGGCGATCTGCCCGGGCACCAAACAACATCCCAATATCAGGCAATAAACACTCCCCATGGATTCGGTCTCCGCCCAGTCGCGCAATGGTTCAGCGCGGGGCAGGTACGCTTTGGAGGGTCTGTAGATCAAGGCCGGATGGAACTTGGCGCCCGATTCGGGGCCCGCCTAGACTGGATTGAAGGAGTGCGCGCCATGCGTCCATTGGTCTGGATGGGTGTAATTTTGTCCTGCGCTGGCGTCATGGGACTCCTTTGGAATCAACCCCGGAGGAGCGCCTTGCAAGCCCGCATTGTCAAGACGGAGGCCGAATGGAAGGCCCTGCTGACCCCTGAACAGTATCGGGTCACACGCAAAAAAGGCACGGAGAGGGCCTTCACCGGGCACTGCTGGGACACCAAGGAAGCCGGCCAGTACCGTTGTGTTTGCTGCGACAATCTCCTGTTTGATGCCGGTACCAAATTCGATTCCGGCACGGGCTGGCCCAGTTTTTTCCAGCCGGTATCGGAAGAATCCGTGGCCACCGAGAGCGACTGGTCTTTCTTCATGCGCCGAACCGAGGTCGTCTGCAAACAGTGCCTGGCACACCTGGGCCATGTGTTTGAGGACGGCCCTGCCCCAACAGGCCTGCGATATTGCATGAATGCGGCGGCCCTTCGCTTTATTCCGGCCACCAAGGCTGGCGCAGTGGATGAAAAAATCCCCGACCCTACCCCTTGACCCGAAGACTGTCCCAGCGCTAAAGCCCCTAGCCTTCCATTCCGCCATCGGGGGGTGTGCGGATTGGAATCCGCTTACGGGGAGTTGGCACATGCCACGCGTGTTTTCCATGGCAGCCCTTGGGGCCGCAGCCATGACCTTGTTCCAACCGGTCTTCGCCTCGACCAGCCAGGCCCAGGCGGTGCTGCTGGCTGAGGCGGTAGAACCGGGCCAATGCCAGCAGGTCCGCCTGGATCTGACCGTGAAGGGCACGCTGAAAGTCCTGCGCGGTGAAAACCTGACCAGCCTTCCCCTCCAGGCCAAAGCCGAACAGGTTTTTGTTGAACGGCTGTTGGCGGGAGGTATTCCCGGGCAACCGATGCGCGCCGCACGGCGTTATGAAACCGCCAAAGCGGCCATCACGGTGGACGGGGTGGCGACCCAGCGCAGGCTGCGCGACGAACGGAAGCTGATGATTTTCCAAAGGCAGCAGGGTGTGCCCACCCACTACAGCCCGGCCGGTGCCCTTCTGCGCGAGGAACTGGAACTGATCGGGGAGCACCTCGACACCCTGGCAATACCCTCCCTGTTGCCCGGCAAGGAACTGAAGATGGGAGACACCTGGGAGGTGCCTAATTTCGCGGTGCAGGCCATTTGCGATCTGGAGGGACTGGAAAGCCACACCGTGAGCGGAACCCTGCAGGGCTGGACCGAGGGCATGGCAACCTTGGCCTTTGCCGGCAAAATCAGTGGCATCCAAGGCGGCTCGGCCATGAAGATCGAAGTGAATGGGCGGGCCAAATACGACACGAACGCCAAGCAGGTTGTGGAGTTGCGCTGGGCCCAGCACGACCAGCGGGAAGCCGGCCCGGCCTCGCCGGCCAGCGAGGTGGATGCCGAGGTCCTGGTCAGCAGGCGCAGGATCGAAAAGCCGGCCTCCCTGGACGACGGGGCGCTTGCGGCCACCCCCATGGGATTCGAGCCGCCAGCCTCCGCGCTTTTACTGGAGTACAAGGACCCGCAAAAGCGCTATGAACTGATGCACGAACGAGGCTGGACCCAGGTCACCCGCACGCAAAACCACATGGTGATGCGCCTGATGGACAAGGGAGACTTTTTGGCCCAGGCCACCATCACCCAATGGGCCAACGCCGGCAAGGG
>DKBS01000059.1:38004-38334 GCA_002451275.1 Planctomycetaceae bacterium UBA6894
CCCAATGGGCCAACGCCGGCAAGGGACGGCACCAAACCCCGGAGGAGTTTCAGGCTTCCATCCGCAAGATTCCCGGTTGGGAGCAGGCGGAGGTTCTGAGCTCGGGGGAAGTTTCCTCCGGGGATCGCCGCTGGATTTACCGGCATGCCGTGGCGGGAAAGCTGGAGGGGGTGGAGGTGCTTCAAACCTTCTACCTGGTCGCCGGTCCGGACGGGGATCAGGTGGTGGTCACGGTGACATGCACGCCGAAACTGGCCTCCCGCATCGCCGGCAGGGACCAGGTGCTGGTGACCAGTCTGGAATTCCCGATGATGGAAGAGAAGTAGCAGC
>DKBS01000059.1:38625-38972 GCA_002451275.1 Planctomycetaceae bacterium UBA6894
AGCTGAACCATCAACCATGGGCTTCACCTGGAAATCAGGTTCACCAGATGAACGGTTCGAGATCCGGCCATCCACCATACCGGGGGGCGGCCTCGGTCTATTCGCCGCGCGGGATCTGGCCGAGGGCGAGGAACTTGAGGTGGTGGGCCCTCGTGTTTTGGCAGGATCGATCGAAGACCAGTGCACAAACTACGCGGACAGCCACAAATTCCGTTTTGGCGACCATCTGATCCTGCCGTTTGGTTTTGCAGGCATGGTGAACCATAGTGACGCACCCAACATGGTGCGACTGATCCAACTGGACCGGGTCTTTTTGAAAACCCTGAGACAGGTGAACCGTGGAGAGG
>DKBS01000051.1:0-1048 GCA_002451275.1 Planctomycetaceae bacterium UBA6894
ACCGACTGCCGGTACGCCTCGAAGCCGGTGGTGGCGTGGCCGACGAACTTCTGGTGGTGCCAGCCCTGGGCGATGATCTCGCGGCCCATGGCGTTGGCGACGACGATGTCGGTGCCGACATCGAGGCCGACCCAGGTGTCCGCCCAGCGGGCGGAGCTGGTGCGACGGGGGTCTATGGCGAACAGGCGCGCGCCGTTGTGCACACCCTTGAGCAGGTGGTGGAAGAAGATCGGGTGCGTCTCGCGGGCATTGGAGCCCCACAGGAGGATGACATCCGTCTCCTCGATCTCGGTGTAGCTGTTGGTGCCGCCACCCATCCCGAAAACTGTCGCCAGACCGACGACGCTCGGGGCGTGTCAGGTGCGGTTACAACTGTCGATATTGTTGCTGCCCATGACCTGACGGCAGAACTTCTGGGCCACGAAGTTCATCTCGTTGGTGCTTTTGGAGCAACTGAAGATGCCGAAAGCCTTGTCCCCGTGGCGGGCCCGGTTTTCCTTCAGAGCAGTGGCGATGCGCTGGAGGGCCTCGTCCCAGGAAGCCTGGCGGAAGCCGGTGGCTTCACGGATCAGGGGGTGGGTGAGGCGGGGACGACCGGGGCGTGATTTCTTGCTGATCATGGCTCACCTTGTCTGGCTTGTTCGAGGGATGGGGCCGACCCACATTCCAAACCGGGGTACACCTGGATTCTAATCGGTAAAACCGCCCGGTCCAAACACCGAATATGGGCGGCAAAGGGTGGGTGGAATCGCCACAAGTCCAGATTGGGCGGTAGGATGGGGCCAAAATGTCCCCGTGGCGAACCGGATGCATGGATGAACATGGAAACGAACCAGCGGGAGGAACACCCGGGATTGAGCCTATGTCCGGTCCACCGGCTACGGGAAGGGGAGCCATGCGGGCTGCCCCAACCCGATTGGGTGGCTGTGGAGGCGCCGCTGGAAATCCGTCTGCATGGTCGCCCGGCCGCGGTCCTGATGCGGACCCCGGGAGGTGAAGTGGAAGACCGGGAGCTGGTGACGGGATTTTTGTTCTGCGAGGGAGTGAT
>DKBS01000051.1:1351-2371 GCA_002451275.1 Planctomycetaceae bacterium UBA6894
ACCGTGGTGGATGTGCGGCTGGAGACGCCATCGCGCGGACGGGGCATCGAGCGGTTCTTTTACAGCACCTCCAGTTGCGGGGCATGTGGCAAGCGATCGATCGAGTCGCTGGGGGTGAAGGGCGTCAGTGGGGCGGCGGACTGGACCGTGCGCCCGGAGCAAATCACAGGCATGTTGGCCCATGCCCGGAAAGACCAGAGCCTTTTCGCGCGGACGGGCGGGGTGCATGCCTCGGGTCTGTTTTCCCTGGAAGGGGAGCTTGCCCTGTTGCGCGAGGATGTGGGCCGGCACAACGCGCTGGACAAGGTGATCGGCGCCAGCCTGCTAGGCTGGGCCATGCCTTTGGATCAGAAAATTTTGGCCATATCCGGCCGGGTGGGCTATGAGATCATCCAGAAGGCCGCGGTGGCCGGCATCCCGTTCATCGCCGCGGTGGGGGCGCCCACCAGCCTGGCGGTGGACCTGGCCTGGGAGCATGGGATCACGCTGGTGGGATTTGCCAAGCCGGGGGGCATGAATGTGTACAGTCACCCGGGGCGGGTGGGAATGAAGTAGGTTTCGCCAAGACTTCCGTTTCTCAGCAAAACCCAGTTCAACAGATTACTTCGTCGCGCCTGTCACCTTGCGGATGTACTCCACCTCGGCCTGGCGGTAGGGTTTGCCGTCGGTGTGGAGGATGTCGTGGAACCAGACCGGCGGCTCTGTCTTGTAGGGCTTCTGCCAAGAGTCCCACGGGTAGTTGGTCTGGGACTTGCCCTCGATGAAGCCCCAGTTGTAGGCGCCCACCCCTTGCTCCTTCAGGTAGCCCAGCATGGGATCGAAGGTGTTGCCTTGGGGACGGGCCATGTACTCGGTGCACAGGATGGGGCGGTTGTACCGGCGCAGGTTCTCCACGCACTTGCGGGAACGGTCGAGCGGGTCGTAGCTGTGGTAGGAGATCACATCGGAGTGGTCGATCTGCACCCGCTCGGTGGGGGACAGCTTGCCATCCTCGGGCCACTGACCGATCCACACGCCTGA
>DKBS01000051.1:2696-3470 GCA_002451275.1 Planctomycetaceae bacterium UBA6894
AGCGTGTGCTCCACCTTGCGGGCGGGTTCCTGCTTCAGCCAATTTTTGCCGTAACTGTTGTCATTCTGGTTGTCGGGCTCGTTCCAGACATCCCAGCCATCCACGCGGGGGTCGTTCCTGAAACGGGTGATGACACCACGGGTGTATTTCTCCAGCACGCCATGGCGTTTGGTGTCCACCAAGTCGCGGGCGCCCGGGGATTGCACCCAGCCGGAATTGTGCACGCCCGGCTTGGGATCGCGCTGCTTGCCAAGGACGGGATTGGGATCCCAGCAGCTGTCAAACATTACGAACAGCACGCCGATCTTGTGCCTGGCGGCGATGGCCAGGAATTTGTCCACCCGCTCGAGGAAACCGGCGGGGTCCTGCTCGTAGGGCAGGTGATGCAGGAAGACCCGCATGCTGTTGAAGCCCAGGTCACGGGCCCAGCCGAGCTCGCGGTCGATGGTGGCCGGGTCGAAGGTTTCGGCCTGCCACATTTCCAGTTGGTTGATGGAGTTGTTGGGCAGGTAGTTGGCCCCGGAAACCCAGCCGCGGTTTTTCCACCACTCCTGGGCTTTTTCGGGGGTCCAGCGGTCACGGGCCGGGGATAGGGTGGCGGCGAGCAGCGTGAGGCAAACAGCGAACAGAAACGTGCGCATGGGCGGGTTTCCTTTGGGGAGGAGGGGATGTGGAAAGGGGCCGGTCCCATCCAGGACCGGCCCCCTGCGGGTTGCTCAGGGGCGAAGGCCCCGGGTCACTTGCCTGAAATGTCGTAGCAGAACAGCAGGTCCT
>DKBS01000182.1:0-8377 GCA_002451275.1 Planctomycetaceae bacterium UBA6894
AAAACCGTTTTCGATCCTTCTTTTGCAGGTTCTTCGTTATCCCACAGTTCATCCCCGAAGACGGTTGCGGTGAGTGCGAGGAAAAGTGCTGGGGCAAGGAAAAAACGCATGGTCATTCTTACCTTTTCAGGTTAGCTTCTATTTCGGTTTGGGAATTTTTCACCTTCAAAAGTACTTTCTCTGCTTCAGCGGTCGTTCTTTTGCTATTTTCGATCACTTCCTGATAGGGTTGCGGATTCCCATCACAGCCCAACAGCAGCATGGCCAAGATGGTGGTTGAGAAAAATCTGACCATTCTACTTTCCCGTTAGAATTTCGTGGTCACTTTTAAGCCGGCGGGAAGTGGACAGGGTTTTAGTCAGGAAGGCGCGGGTTTCGAGGATTACCACGAAAAGGGTGCAGGCCAGGAAGACACCGAAGGAGATCCATCCATAGGGCAGGAGGTCTTGGCGGTAGTCCGTGAGATTGATGGCCACCGGGATGACGATCATGCTGACAAAGCCGGCTAGCCCCGCAAGTGTATAAGCAATCCATTTCATCGCCAGGCTCCCGGGATGAAAATTTTCATTGGAGCGGGGTTGAAGGTGCCCTTCCCGGGCGGGAAGGGCACCCTGCTGAAACCGAAAGGGTTAGCGACCGCGGAGGCGGCCGATCAGCCGGCTGATGATGCCCGCACGGGCGCGGCGCTGGGCGGTTTCCTCGACCTGGGTTTGGATCACACTGGCCGGAGGGTTGGCGGGGCTTGGCTCGGGCTGGACCACCAGGGGTGGCACCTCTGCGTTCCCCGTCCGGATGACAGGCGCCGGCACAGCCGCCGTGGTGGTCGGCACAAATTTGTAAATCCCTTTGCCCTCCGCGCTGACAATCGTGAGGTAGGCCTCGCCCGCCTCATCCTCGCCGAAGGTGATCACCGGCAGCATCGGGCTGGGGATGGCGTAGTTGCCTTTCACCTGGCCGGTTTGCTGGTCGTAATCGAGCGCCCATACCTTGCCGGAGACATAGTCGGCGTACAGGTACTTGCCCACCAGTTCGGGGATCGCCTTGCCGCGGTAGACGAAGCCGCCGGTGATCGATTTGCCCACTTGGTGGTCGTATTCCCAGATCGGGTTGATCAGCGGGGTGACCGGTGGCTTGCGCTTGCTGTTGCCGAAGGGCTTGTTGGCTTCGCGGATGTTCCAGCCGTAGTTACCGCCCTTGGTGATGACATCAATCTCCTCCCACAGGTTCTGGCCGACATCGGCGCAGAAGAGAGCACCGGTTTTGCTGTCGAAGGCGATGCGCCAGGGGTTGCGCAGACCCAGAGCCCAGATCTCACCCCGGGCGCCTTCCTTGCCCACGAAGGGGTTGTCCTTGGGGATGGCGTAGTTCTTGCCGGCATCTTTGCTGTCCACATCGATGCGGAGGATCTTGCCCAGGATGGTGTCCAACCGCTGGCCGGCCTCGAATGGATCGTTGGCGGCGCCGCCGTCACCCAGGGCGATGTACAGTTTGCCATCGGGCCCGAAGGCGATGGTGCCGCCATTGTGGTTCCAGAAGGGCTGGTCGATCTGCATCAGCACCTCCTCGCTCTTCAGGTCGGCCTCATCCGCGGATCCGGGCTTCAGCCTGAAGCGCGACACGATCGACTTGCGGGGCATCTCGCGGTTGGTGAAGTAGCAGAAAAACTCGCCGTTTTCCTTGAACCGTGGGTGGAAGGCCAGGCCCAGGAACCCTTCCTCGTTCTCCTTGTCGCTGTAGCGCACGCGGCTGGTCAGGTCGAGGAACAGCTTGCTGTCCCCGGCGCCCTCGCGGGGAACCACATGGATGGTGCCGTGCTGGTCGGCCATGAACAGGCGACCCGAGCCGTCGCCGGCGTGGGTGACGATGATGGGGCGCAGGGGGTTGGGCTTGTCCTGGTCGTCCACCGCCTTGTAGCCGGCCCACTTCACTGAGGAAAACACCGTTTCCAGCTTCACCGGCAGTTCGCCGTCAACGGGCTGCCGCGGATTGCCACGGCCGTCCACCTCGCGCACCTTGATGTTGCGGAAGGCTACTTCGTTGCCGTGGTCCTGCAGGCAGATGTGGCCCTTGGCGGCCTTGGCGAAGCCTTCCAGCTTGGCGAATTTGCTCTTGGCCAGCCGGTCGTTCCAGGCCTTGTCGCCGATCTTGCAGGTCCAGTAGTGGTGGCCGTTCATGAACAGCTCGGTGCGGTCCTCGCACACCAGCAGGCGCATCTGGTTCCACTCGCCGGCCGGGCGGGTGGTGTCGAGCGGCTTCTGGGTCATAGGGTTATTGCCGGTCTGGTAAAGCTGGTACAGCCAGCCGGCTTTTTGCGGATCATGGCCGTCCACATTGTCTTGGATCTGCACCTCGGGGCCGGTGTGCCAGGGCTGGTCGGCGTCCTCGGTCACCTTGAACATCAGGCCGCTGTTACCACCCTTGCTGATCTTGAAATCCAGCAGCAGCTCGAAGTTACCGAACTGGTCGCGGGTGATGATGTCGCCCGCGCCATTGCCGGTGCGCACCAAGGCCCCGTCCGTCACCTTCCATTGCGGGTTCAGGGAGTCTTTTTTGAAAGTGCGGAAGGCCTCCGCGGACTTGCCGTCGAACAGTAGCTTCCAGCCTGCTTTCTGCTCGGCGGGGGTGAGGGAATTTTCCGCCGCGAAACCCAAGCCGCCTAAACCTACCCAGCACCCCAGGGTGAAAAGGGTGGAAATCCGTCCCATGTTGAAATCTCCCAACGCTTTGTGACCGTCCTGACACGCATGATAGCACCTGAATGCCCCGGCTGTCCCAAGGCTTGTTCGGAGTTGCTTGTCCGGTTAAACTCGGGTTCCCACCTGTTGGAGCCTCTCTCCCATGCGACCGGCCCTGATCTCCTTCTGTTCCCTTGCTGCTCTAGCCTCAGGCCTGCAGGCCCAGCCCGCTTCGCCGGCCCAGGGTGCCCGGGCGCAATTTGACAGCGCTGCGGCGCCGTTTTTGAAGGCCTACTGCCTGCGGTGCCACAGCACCGCCAAGCACGAGGGAGAGTTTGACCTGGAGCGCCTGGCCGGGGCTGAAAAGGTCGCTCTCGATGCTTCGGCCTGGCGCCGTGTGGCTGAGCAGTTGGACACCAACGAGATGCCACCCGCCAGTTCCAGGCAGCCCGACAAGGCTGCTAAGGAACAGTTCCGCGCCTGGGTGGGCAGGTTGCTGGATGATCTTGCGCGCGAGCGCGCGGGCGATCCGGGGCGCGTGGTGCTGCGCCGGCTCGACAACGCCAGCTACACCTACACGCTGAAAGATCTGCTGGGTGTGGACCTGAAGCCCGCCAAACAGTTTCCTGCCGATGGTGCCGCCGGTGAGGGGTTCACCAATGCCGGCGGGGCGCTGGCCATGTCGCCGGCGCTGATGGACCGTTACCTCGATGCGGCGGCGGACATCGCCAAGCATGCGGTGCTTCTGCCCGACGGGATCCGTTTCTCCCCGTCCACCATGCGGCAGGACTGGGCCAACGAAATTCTGGCGGATATCCGCGCGATCTACGCGAAGCACTCCTCGTCCGAGGGGGCCAGCCAGGTCAACCTGCAGGGGATCATCTTCCAGACCAACGACGGGGGCCGCCTGCCGCTGAAGCAGTATCTCGATCTGCTGGTTCGCTTCCGTGACCAGCGGAAAACCGGCGCTGCCAATCTGGAGGCGCTGGCCGCCGAGGCGAAACTAAATCCGCGTTACGCCCAGGCGCTGTTGGAGGCGCTGGAGGGCGAACGCCCCTCGTGGCTGCTGGACCAGATCCGCCCGGTGTGGAAGGCTGGCGGACCCGACACGGCCGCGAAACTGGCTGCCCTGATCATCCCGTGGCAGCAGGCCCTCACCCGCTTCCAAAGCGTGGGGCACATGAAACCGTGGATGGTGCCGCCCCGGTTCACCACGCTGAAAACGGGCGACACCGGGCCCGTGAACGAGAACACCCCCAGTTGGAAAACCATGCCCACCACGGGCGGCTATCCCGCCACGGCCGACTCGCAGGAAATCCGCCTGGAGATTCCGGCGGGAGCCAGCGGGGCCCCCCAGACCCTGTACCTGTCCGCTGGCGACGCGGGCGATGGCACTGAGGGGGATTTGCTGGTCTGGTCCAACGCCCGGCTGGGCATTCCGGGTCAGAAGCCGGTCCCGCTGGCGGAATTGCGCGCTTTTGTGGAGGAGCGGCTGGCGCGCCGTGAAAAGCTGCTGGCCCTCACCCCCAAGGCACTGGCGGCCGCCGAGGAGGCGCTCACCTCCCGGGGCGAGGTGGATGTGGCCGGGCTGGCCCGCAAGCACGGCATCGATGAGCCGTCGCTGAAGGCTTGGTTCGGGTTTTTGGGCTTGGCCTCGGGAACCACGCCCGAGCTGAAGTACCTGGCGGGAAAAACCAGCAACGGCGGCGGCCATGCGTTTGTGAACGGGTGGTCCACCGGCGAGCTGCCGAGCCTGGCGACCAACTCCTCGGGCCAGACGGTCCGTATACCCGGCGTGCTGAAGGCCCACGGCGTGGTGGTGCACCCCACGCCCGAACGGGCCGTGTGCGTCTCCTGGAAAAGTCCGATCCACGGTGCGGTGGACATCGGCGGGAAAGTGACCCACGCCCATCCGGAATGTGGCAACGGGGTGACCTGGTCGCTGGATGTCATCCGCGGCGGTTCGCGCCAGCGGCTGGCTGGTGGCATTGCCCATGGCCCAACTCCGCAGGTTATCCCAGCCGTCAACCGGCTACCGGTGCGCCAGGGGGACCTGCTGACGCTGGCCATCGGGCCGCGGGACGGCAACCACTCGTGCGACCTCACCGACCTGGAGCTGGATCTGAAGGGGCCCGATGGCAAGCAGTGGAGCCTGACCCGCGATGTGGCCGATTCGGTCCATGCGGGCAATCCCCATGCGGACAAGCTGGGCAACAACGGGGTGTGGCACTTCCATTCCGAGCCGGTCAATCCCGGCGCGGATGGTGGATTGCAGATTCCGACCGGTTCCATTTTGGCCCGCTGGCAGACCAGCGGCAGCGCGGAGGAACGCAAGAAGCTGGCGGACGATCTGGCCCGGTTGCTGACGGGCAAGCCGCCGGCGGACGCCAAGAGCCCTGACGCGCAATTGCATGCCCGCATGACCGCCTTGGCCGGCCCGCTGGTGGGCGCGGCCCCCCCCACCCAGGTGGACCCCGCCCGGCTGTCTGCCAGCACCTGGGGCGTGGACCCGGCGCTGTTGGAGAACGGCACGCTGGCGGTGCAGGCACCTGGCCAGGTGCCGGTGAAAATTCCGCCTGAGTTGGGGCAGGGTTTGGTGTTCGAGGCCACCGTGAGCCTGCAGCCCGAAAAGGGGGCCAGTGGCAGCGCCCAAGCCAAGGCGGCGGTGAACGACCCATCCCCAGCCGGCGGTATCCGCAACGACCGCCCGGTGCTGGTGCGGCCGGGCTCTGCGAAGGCTTTGGCCGTGGAGGAAGGTTTCGCCTTCTTCCGCGACCTGTTCCCGGCGGCCCTGTGCTACACGAAGATTGTGCCGGTGGATGAGGTGGTGACGCTGGAGCTGTTCCACCGCGAGGATGGGCCGCTGTGCCGGCTGATGCTGTCCGCCAATGAGAAAGCCCAACTCGACCGGCTGTGGCGGGAACTGCACTTCGTCACCCGCGACAAGCTGACGCTGGTGGACGCGTACAACCAGTTGATGGAATACGCCACGCAGGACAGCAACCCCAAGCTGTTTGAGCACCTCCGCAAGCCGATCAACGATTCGGCCGCCGAGTTCCGGGAGGAATTTAAGGGGGCCGAGCTGGCGCATCTGCGCGCGGTGACGGAGCTGGCCGACCGGGCCTATCGCCGCCCACTCACCCAGGATGAGAAGGCAGGTTTTGCCGCGCTGTTTACCAAACTGAAATCCACCGGCATGGAACCGGACCAGGCCATCCGCATGCTGTTGGTGCGGGTGCTTACCTCACCGCACTTCATCTACCGGTTGGAACACGCGCCGGCGGGGGAAAAGGCCGCACCTGTCACGCCCAACGAGTTGGCCACCCGGCTCAGCTATTTTCTCACTTCCAGCATGCCCGATGCGGGGCTGCGTCAGGCCGCATCGGTAGGGAAGCTGTCGGAGCCTGCCGATATGAGTCGGGAGGCGATGCGTCTGCTGCGTGGACCCCATGCGGAACGGCTGGCTCGGGAATTCGCCTGCCAGTGGCTGCATGTGTATGCCTTTGCCACCATGGACGAGAAGAGTGAACGCCATTTCCCCACCTTTAATGCCCTGAAAGGGGACATGGAGGAGGAAGTCGTCCGCTTCTTCACCGACCTGTTCCAGAAGGATGGCTCGGTGCTGGACATCCTTCAGGGTGACAGGGTCTGGGTGAACGAGGCTCTGGCACGGCACTATGGCATCCCGGGCGTCCAGGGAGCCCAGTGGCGGGCGATCGAGGATGCCCACAAGTATGGTCGTGGTGGCATCCTCACCATGGCGGCCACGCTGGCCAAGCAATCCGGCGCGTCGCGCACCAGCCCTATCCTGCGCGGCAACTGGGTCAGCGAGGCCCTGCTGGGTGAGCGGCTGCCCCGTCCCCCCAAGGATGTGCCCCGCCTGCCCGAGGATGAGGCGGCCACCGAGGGCAAGACGGTGCGCGAATTGGTGCAGATGCACTCTAGCGACCCCCGATGCGCCGGTTGTCATGTGCGTGTGGACCCCTTCGGCTTCTCGCTGGAGGGTTTTGACGCCATCGGCCGGGCCCGCACCAAGGATCTGGCGAACCGCCCGATCGATGACAAGGCCACCACGCGCGATGGTGTGGACCTCGCTGGCGCCCCCGGCCTGGAAAAGTACCTGGCCGTGGACCGCCGGCCCGCGTTCATCCACCAGTTCTGCAAAAAACTGCTGGGCTACGCGCTGGGCCGCGAGATCCAGGTGGCCGACGAACCCACCCTGGCAGCCATGAAAAAGGCGCTCGAGGCCAACGGCTACAGGTTCTCGGCCGCCCTCAAGGTGGTGGTGGAAAGCCAGCAGTTCCGCACCATCCGTGGCTCGGCTGCCGCGGATAACCCCTGAAAATGATCAAAAATCGGTTTTTGGTTGAGACCTGGCCCTGTTTCAGCGGGATAATGTTCAAAGGCACCCGAAGAGGATAAAACAATGGCGCGACAGATCACAGGCGGTATCCGGAAAAGTCAGGTCCACCGGCGCACCTTCCTGCGTGGACTGGGTGTCAGCATGGCCCTGCCGTGGATGGAATCATTCCCCGTCTGGGGCATGGACACCAAGTCCGCCGCCGCCGGTGGCGCCACCCAGGCGCAGGGCGCCCCGCTCCGTTTCGCCGCCCTCTTCTCGGGCAACGGCTTCCACAGCCGCGAATGGTGGGCCAAGGGCGAAGGCAAGTCGATAGAGCTGGGCAAGGTGCTCGAACCCCTCGCCCCGCATCGCGAAAAGCTTCTGTTTGTGCGCGGCCTGTTCAATGCCGAGGCCTTGAAGGGCAACATCCACAGCTCGCAAACCGGCAACCTCCTGTCGGGCGCGCCCCTGGCTTCTGGCGGCGAGATCCGTTCGGGCACCAGCATCGACCAGGTGCTGGCGCAGCGGCACGGTGCCGATACCAAGGTGCCCAGCCTGGTGCTGGGGTGCGAGTCGGCCAACCCGGCGGTGCACAAGAACTATTCCATGCTGTACAGCTCGCACATCTCGTGGAGCTCGCCTACCACACCCACCCCGCTGGAGCTGTACCCGGCGCTGGCCTTCGACCGTCTGTTCAAGGACGATGTGGAGAAGGGTCAGGAAAGCGTGCTCGACGCGGTGCGCGAGGATGCGAGCGATTTCCGCAAGAATCTGGGGAGCAGCGACCAGCGCAAGCTGGATGAATACCTGGAAAGCGTGCGCGAGGTTGAGCGCCGCATCAGCCGCGCCGGCAAGCGCGGCGAGCTGCAGGGTCAGAAGCCCGTCGCCACCCAACCGCCCGCCAAGCGACCCAAAGACGGCATACCGCAGGACATCGCCGAGCACATGCGGCTGATGTGCGACATTGTGGTGCTGGGTTTCCAGACCGACACCACGCGCATCACCACGCTGAAGCTGAACAACGACCACTCGTCGCTGCGCTTCCCCAACCTGGGGGTGGACTACATGATCCACCACCTGTTGTCGCACTCCGACACGGCCGACTGGCTGAAGGTGAACCAGTTCTTCCTGGCGCAACTGGCCTACATCGCCACCAAGCTCGATGGCATCCGCGAGGGCGAACGCACCGCGCTGGACAACTCGGTATTGCTGTACTGCTCCAGCATGCTGACGGGCAACCACGATGCAACCAACCTGCCGGTGGTGATGCTGGGCAGCGCTGGGGGCCAGATCAAGACGGGCCGCGTGCTCGATTATCTCAACAAGCCCGAGCGCAAGATGTGCAACCTGTACCTGTCGA
>DKBS01000182.1:8678-9331 GCA_002451275.1 Planctomycetaceae bacterium UBA6894
CAGGCTGGCTGAGGTGTGAGGTTCGGGGATTGAAAAAGACAGGAGGGGAGGGGGCAATCAAAGCCTCCTCCCCTCCTGCTGTTAGAAGGCTGATCAATCACTTGGCCAAGGTTTGAACCTGGGCAGGTGGCTCGGTTGGGGGAGTCTCAATGGGGACCGGCTTCCTGCTGGCCATTGGGTGCCCATCTTTTCCTTGGCGGGATTGAATATCCTCAACTATTCGCCTCAGGTCGTAATCCATGGAGGCGGCGTACGCCTCCCGGACTTGTCGGATTTCGGTAACCACAGGATCATCCGGCATAGAGTAGCTCCATGGGGGTGCAAATCACAGGGGCCCTGAAATCTTTGGCCTCGATCGCCTCCGATATTTTTTGGCGCAAGCTGGGATTGGCGATGTGTTTACAGTTCCAGGTAAGCAGGAAATCGATGCCGCTTTCAGCGGCTATCGCGATGTGCAAGGCGTCGACAGCGGCTTTCCGTGGCAACGATGCATGCTTCATTATAGATTCGGCAAAGGAAAAGGTATCGGCGCAAGTTTGCAGAGATGGTATTCCGGCAATCAATCCCAGCCGCTCGCGGGCAGCGCTACCATCGCCTGAGGCGCATTCATCCAAGACCGGTTGTGAAATAAAGAGTTCGAATTTGGCCCGATG
>DKBS01000013.1 GCA_002451275.1 Planctomycetaceae bacterium UBA6894
ATCTATGACCATGTTTTCGATGACCAGGATGATTCCCTGTCGAACCTGGTAGAAGTGCATGTCTCCCATTTGCGCAAGAAACTGGGCAAGGAATTGATTCAGACGCGGCGTGGCCACGGTTACCGGATCCCCGCCGAGGGGGAAACCCTGTCGGAAAACGAAGAAACCGGCCCGGAGACGGCATGATCCAATCTCTGCGCCTCCGCCTGATGCTATGGTCGGCCCTGGTTCTTGTGGGGACGGTCTGTGGATTTGGCTGGGCAGTCCATTGGTCCGTGGCCAGGTCGCTGGAAATGGAACTGGATGGGGAATTGGAGATATCGGCGGCGGCCTTGGACGCGACTCTCCGATTGTTCTGGAGCAAGGAGCTTAACACCCCACCACCCCCAGGCGAAGGCATGGATGGTGAGGGACCTCCACCTTTTTGGCCCGGTGGCAAGGGAAAAGACAGGCCGATGCCCGGGTTCAGGCCGCTACCACCCATGCGTATGAGACCGGAAGTGCGTGCCCGTTTGCTGTCGGAATTGAAGCTTCCCCCAAAATCCCGGATATCACCGGACCAGTTTTTCGCTGTGTGGGCCCAGGATGGCACACTGCTAAAAGCGGAGGGACTCCCCGAGGGCACGGACTGCCCTGACCTGGAAGATGGCCAGCCCTATTTTCAAAAGCGAATGGAACATCGGGAACTATCGATTCTGGGTCCGGGCCGGTCAGTCATTCTGGTCGGCACACCCATGGAACCGGTAGGCCGGAGGCTTTGGCCCCTGGACCGCAATTTGCTCTTGGCGGGAAGCGGCATCATCGTACTGGGCCTGCTGGGACAGTGGTGGATCAGCCGGCAAATCTTCAAGCCCTTGAAGCGGATTGCTGAAACAGCGGCAGGCCTGAGCGCTAAAAGCCTGGAAGCACGTATTGATCCCGCGACGGTGGATGTCGAGTTGCGTGATCTGGCAACAGTTTTGAACAGTTCCTTTTCCCGGTTGGAGGAATCGTTCAAACGCCAGGCTGCCTTCACCGCGGATGCGTCGCATGAACTGCGCACACCTCTGGCGGTGATCCGGGGCCAGGCGGAACTGGCGCTGAGCAGGCCCCGTGAAAACGCAGACTATGTGAAGGCCCTGCAGGTCTGCCAGGGTTCTGCTGAACGCATGGGGGATTTGGTGGAACGGCTGCTCACCCTCGCGCGGGCCGACGCCGAATTTCCGGGCATGGAATCGGTGCCTGTGGATCTGGCAAAACTGGTTTCAAGCGTCCTTGCGGAGTTGCCCGAAGGGGCAACGGTCGACCGGGAAATCCGTCCGGCGCAGGTTCAGGGGGATCCGGTACTCTTGCGCCAACTGGCGCAAAACCTGGTGGCCAACGCCCTGAAGCATGGCGGCAAAAGTGTGCGGGTATCTCTCAGGTCCCAGGAAGGCAAGGCGATCTTGAAGGTGCGGGACAAGGGCCCCGGCATTGCTGAAAAGGATCTGCCCCGCATCTTTGACAGGTTTTACCGGGTGGACAAAGCGCGTGCCAGATCTGAAAGGGGACCAGGTGGCGCCGGATTGGGCCTGTCTATCTGCCGCGAGATTGTCGTCAGGCACGGTGGTTCCATCACCTGCCAATCGATCGTCGGCCACGAAACACTGTTTCGGGTGGAACTGCCGGCGAGGTCGGAAAGCTAGCCCGCCTGATTGCGCCGCTAGGCAACCTGCATTAGCTTGAAATTCTAAACAACTCCTCTGAGTTCCCGGCCGGAACAGACTCCATGCGCTTCACCTTACCCCCAACACCCTGCCTGCTTGCTTTGCTCCTGTGTTCTATGGGTTCGGCCGCCCAAGCAGGTGATCCGTTACGTTACCGACTAGGCGACGGAAACACACCCCCGGCGCTCTATTCAATCCAGATTCGGGCCGATGAGGGCGATACCACGGAAACCCACTCTGGTCGGGTAGAGTTGCGGGTTGTGGGCACCGGAACCCAAGGCACAAGGGTCAACCTCGGCAACCCGAATCTGATGCGGAAGACCCAAGCAAAACCTCGGGCTGACGGCAGACCTATGCTGGTTCTGCCCGGCCCTTCCCGGATTCCCTTCGGCCCCCGGGGTTTGGCTAAGGGACATGAAATCACATTGGATGACCTGGGCAACCCCGTGAATGAGCGGGGTGGTGACCCGTTGCCCTACGCCCTCGGTACGATCGCCTCGCTGATTTTCGAACCTTACCCGGAAAAACCCGCCGAACAATGGACCCGCGCCAATCCCACCGCCATCACCATCACCGAAATTGGTTTCCCATTCCCAGCCAGGATGATCTCTCCTCCACCCCCGCCTTTCGGGGTACCTGGCCGGCGGGGTTTCGATGCCGACGGTGAGCGCCTCAACGCCAGGGAGGCGACCAAAATCCAGGTGCAAAAAACGGATAAAACCAATCCAGGGCTCCTGACACTAAAAAAGGAATACTCCCTGGAAACCCTTGAAAAGGAGGGAGATGGACCCCGCTTGGAATTGGCGCTGGTTGGACCAACCGTGGTGGAGGTGAAAACCGGTTTGCCGGTGGACATCAAACTGGAAGGAACTCTGATCACCAGGAAGGCCAATACCACCGTGAAGCTCCCCCTCATCGTGAGCCTCCACCGCTTGAATGAGGGGGAACTGAAGGCGGAAAAGGATGCCCAGGCAAAAGCGGCCGAGGCGGCCAAGGTGGCTGCCGAAAAACTCAGGGCGCCGTTAACCATGGAGGAGCGGGCGGAAATCCTGAAGGAACTTGCGTCGGGTGAAAAATTCAAATTGCCCCAATTGCTCCAAAAACTGGAGCAAAAAACGCCTGCCAACCCGGACACCGAAATCGCAGCCGCACTGGCCAAGGTACTGACCAACGGTGAGGGTTTCGCCAAAGGATCTGCGGCCCGGGCCCTGGAAAAATGGGCCACCCAGGATCAGGCCAACCTGCTCGCAGCCCAATTGGACCAGAAGGACCCCTTTGTCACACCGCCCTGCATGAAGGCACTGGGCCGCCTGAAAGCAACACAATACGCTCCTCGTTTGGCTGCGAATTTGGGGGAATTATCCTTGCGTGCCGCGGCCCGGGAAGCCCTGGTTCTGATGGGACCCGACGCCGAAGAGGCGGTCATTCCAATGATCGAAAACCCCGATCAGTTCACCCGGGCGGAAGTCTGCGAGGTGCTGGGGGCAATCGGCACGGAGGCATCTGTCCCCGCATTGCTCTACCGCTCCAACAAAGACGAGAGTTTCCTAGTAAAAAACAGGGCGAAGGATGCGATGGAAAAAATCAACAAACGGAATGGCCCCAAGTGACCTCGCAATCCCGTCCAACCATTACCTACCGTGCCGACCGTAAACCCACCGTGGCGGAGTATGTGAACCTGTTGAACCGCTCCACCCTGGGCCAGCGCCGGCCGGTGGATGATCTCCACCGTATCCAGTCTATGCTGGACCACGCCAACCTGGTCTGCACCGCATGGTCCGGCAACCTGCTGGTGGGTGTGGCCCGGTCCCTGACCGATTTCGCCTACTGCTGCTACCTGGCGGACCTGTCGGTGGACCACGTCTGGCAAAGGCAAGGCATCGGTAAGGAATTGATCCGGCAAACCAGACAGCAACTGCATCCCAAGGCGAAGATCGTCCTGATATCCGCGCCCGCCGCGGTAGATTACTACCCGCATATCGGATTCACACCCCATGATTCAGCCTGGGTCCTTCCAGACGACCAATAAGTGTGCCCTGCCATAAAACGCCGCAGCTTCCGATGCAACTGGAAGAACTTTCCGAATACCTCCGTGACCGGGTTTCCTCGGGGCTGTAAATGGGCGAGTGGCTTTTCTGGTTCCCTATTGGCAGCACCGTGGAAAAGCTATTGCGCGTCCTCGCGGAGCAGGGCCAGGGATAATCACTTTTTCCCTGTTTCGGCCAGCGCCTTTTTCCGTCGTTCGACGATTTCCAGAGGGTTGCCCGGCACCGGGATTCCCTCCACATACTTGCCCAGATCCCGCAGCGCGATGACCTTGTACTGTTCCCTCGCCAGATAGTCTACAAACACCTCAAACTGCTCCCGTCGTGTGGTCACCCAGTCGTGCGCGGTGTCTGGCACGCCGTGGAACTGCAGGATGGCGATTTTCCCGTCACGGGCCTGGCTCACCGCCAGCTTGAGATCATCCAGGGTCCAGGTCGGCCTAGCGTCACCGGCACTGGGCAACAGCAGCAGATGGTCCTTGCCCGGCTCGAAGGCGAAGCCTCGCCCCTCCTTGTACGGGTATTCGGGCGCCCCGCCACGCCGGGCGAAGCGGATCCCCAGATCGTTGAGCACCGGCAAGGCGCCCGGCACGATGGAATTGCCCGGATACGCGAACGAAACGGGCTTGGGTATGCCGTATTTCTCGCACTGCGTATGGATGCCGCGTAATTGGGCTGGCAAGTCGGACAGGTTTTTTTCGCTCACGCCCTGGTGACTCACCGTGTGGTTGCCGATCTCAAAACCGTCCCGGTGCAGTTGGGCGATCTCCTCCCAGGTCATGTAGTCTTTCTTGTTGGTGGGAAAATCAAACCCTTCCGTGATGAAGAAGGTCGCGCCAAACCGGTGCTTCAGCAGCAACGGCCGGGCGATCGTATGGTGTGACTTGCTCGAGTCATCGAAGGTCAGCACCACCAGTTTGTCCGGGACCGGTTCAGCGCCTGGTGCCAACATGGGAACCAAAGCAAAAAA
>DKBS01000094.1 GCA_002451275.1 Planctomycetaceae bacterium UBA6894
ACCAAACCTGGAGCGGTGAAAAACCTGGCTAAGGCACCGGCTCCCCAGCCAGCCCCCAATCCCCAGCCAGCCCCCAAATCGGAAGAGCCTGCCCCCGAACTGCCTGCCGCTCCGGTTACCGCCAGTCGGAAAGCTGAAGTTCTTTCAGAGGTGCCATTGCGGTCCCAAACCGAGCCGGAACCGGCCCGGCGGGAGCCTGTTGCTGTTGAGGAGAGCCAGTCTGATTTTGGCTTCCACCCTGATTCAAGGGGTGAAGAATCCCTGCCGGCAACCGGCGGCGCCTCGGATGTGATCGAGACGGAATTGAATTCTCGTTACGAGGAGATCAAGAAAGGGACAACCTTCATCAGCCAACTGCAGCAAATGTCGCTGGCGCAGTTGCAAGAGATCGCCGAGCAGGAAAAAGTTCCCGAATTTGAGGGGCTGCGCAAGCAGGACCTGATCTATCGCATCGTCAAGGAGCGGGTGCGCCAAAACGGCCTGATGTTTGGCGACGGCACCCTGGAGGTTTTGCCGGACGGCTTCGGCTTCCTCCGTTCGGCCGAGCACAGCTACAACCCTTGCTCCGATGACATTTACATGTCACCCTCCCAGATCCGGCGGTTCGGGCTACGGCCGGGCGCGATGGTCGCCGGCCAGATCCGCCCGCCCAAGGAAAACGAGCGGTATTTCGCCTTGTTGCGCGTGGAGGCGATCAACCAGCAGGACCCGGAACTTCTTAACCGTAAGGTGATGTTCGAGGACCTGACCCCGCTGCACCCCACCAAACGGCTGGTGCTTGAGGATGACCCTCAGGACCTGAGCATGCGGCTGGTGGATCTGGCCACGCCGATCGGCAAGGGCCAGCGAGGGCTGATTGTAGCGCCGCCACGCACCGGCAAGACCGTGTTGCTTCAGAGCATGGCCAAATCAATCCTGAAGAACCACCCGGAATGCTATGTGATTGTGCTGCTCATCGACGAGCGGCCCGAGGAAGTGACCGATATGGAGCGCACGGTGAAGGGCCCGCGCTGCGAGGTGGTCAGCAGCACCTTCGACGAGCCGACCAGCCGCCACGTGCAGGTGGCGGAAATGGTGATCGAAAAGGCCAAGCGCATGGTGGAATACAGTGTGGATGTGGTCATCCTGCTTGACTCCATCACGCGTCTGGCGCGCGCCTACAACAACGAGCTGCCCGGCACCGGCAAGCTGCTTTCAGGTGGCATGGACGCCGGGGCCCTGCAGAAGCCAAAGCGCTTTTTCGGTGCGGCCCGCAATGTGGAGGAGGGCGGCAGCCTGACCATCCTGGGCACCGCGCTGGTGGACACCGGCAGCCGGCTGGACGAGGTGATTTTCGAGGAGTTCAAGGGCACCGGCAACATGGAGCTGCACCTGGACCGCCGCCTGGTGGACAAGCGCGTCTGGCCCGCTGTGAACATCAACGCTTCGGGTACCCGCAAGGAAGAGCTGCTGCTGAGCGAGGCCGACCTGATGCGGAATTACCTGCTGCGCAAAGCCTTGGCCGACATGAACCCGGTTGAGGCTGTGGAAAGGCTGTCCCAACAACTGAAACGCACGAAAACCAACGCGGAATTCATGGCCACTCTTGGCTCGGGTTCCGCCTGATCCGGAAAAACAGATGCCATTCGGAGAGAAATGCATGGTGACCACGATCGAGGGACAGGTGCGCGCCCCTGCCGAGAAGCGTTTGGGGATTGTTGCGGCCCGGTTCAACGCGCTGGTGGTGGACGCTCTTGTCAATGGGGCGCTGGAAGCCTTTCGCCGCGCCGGGGTGGATCCCTCCCGGGTGGATGTGGTGCGGGTTCCCGGATCGTTTGAGATTCCGGTGGCTGCGCAGGCCATGGCGAAAAGCGGCCGTTACGCCGGCTTGGTTTGCCTGGGTGCAGTGATCCAGGGCGAGACGGACCACCATGTGCAGGTGGGCGACTCAGCCACCCAGGGTATTGTCCGTGTGATGCTGGAGACCGGTGTGCCCATCGCCCACGGCATCCTCGCCTGCGCTTCTCTCGAACAGGCCCTGCAGCGGGCCGGGGGCAAGATCGGCAACAAGGGTGCTGAGGCCGCGAACGCGACGCTGGAACTGGCCGACCTGATTGGCCGGATCGCTCAGGGGCGCTGAATGCCCCTGCGGGGGGCTGTAGAAGACAACGGTGTGGACGGATCGGAAAAACGGCAAGGATTCTCATGACGCTTCTCAGAACCAGGGCCCGGCAGGTTGCGCTTCAGACCCTTTACCAGCAGGATTTGCGCCCCCGGCGGGATGCGCGTTTGCGCCAGAAATTCGTGGAGGGTCGTCTTTCGGACGCGGGGGCTCGTACCTTCTGCCTAGCCCTGGTGGACGGGGTGCTGGAACACAAGGCGGACATCGACAGGCGGATTTCGCAGGCCGCGGACAACTGGCGTGTGGAGCGCATGGCGACAGTGGACCGCAACGTGCTGAGAATCGGCACCTACGAGTTGCTGTACACCCGAGAGATTCCGGCGGGCACCGTCTTTGACGAGGCGATTGAAATGGCCCGCCGGTTCGGGGGCCCCGAATCTCCCGGCTTTGTGAACGGGGTACTGGACCAGGTTCGCAAGAATGTGGACGCGTTGCGCGCCGAGATGGGTTTGCCCCCGCGTGGCGACAAACCCGTAGAAACCGGGACGGCTCCCGCTGAAACGGCCGCGGCGCAACCCCCGGGCGAAAACCCCGACGCCTCGTGAAGCCATGCCACGCGGGTCACCCTTCACCAGAATGTGCCAGGCGCTGGCCCGCCCCCGTTTCTCGGGTCGGGTGGACATGCACTTGCACACCACAGCCAGTGACGGCTCGCACACCCCGGCCCAACTGCTCGACCTGACTCGCAAGGCCGGTTTTGCGGCCATAGCGGTCACCGATCACGACACCACCGATGGGGCGCTGCAGGCGACGCGCCTTCGCCGCCCCGGGGACCCGGCCGTGATCATCGGTGCCGAGTTGTCGGTCACTTGGCAGGGGCGTGACCTTCATTTGCTCGCCTACGGTGTGGACCCGTGGCATGACACCTTCCGGCAAGGCCTGGCCGAACTGCGCCAGCGCCGAGCTGGCCGATTGGTGAACGCACTGGAAGAGTTGCGCACGCGCGGTCTGCAGATGCCCGACCTGGATTTACCCCCGGTACCCGGAAGGCGTCATTTGGGCCAGCACCTGGTGGCGCATGGGCATGCGCCCACCCTGCAGGTGGCGATCCGCCGCTGGTTGCTGGGCGGCAAAGGGGTCCGTTTGGACCCCTTTGGTATGCCCCTTGACCAGGCAGTGGGCCTGACAAAGGCAGCAGGCGGATTCAACAGTCTGGCACACCCGCCCGAATGGGTGAACCGAACGGCCTTGGGGGAACTGGCTGAGGTGGGGGTCTCGGCTATCGAGGCGGAGTACCCGGACTTTTCCCAAACCCGTATCCTTCAATTGAAGACTGACGCGGCAGCCGTCGGGCTCAAAGTAACCGGTGGCAGCGACTGCCACGGTCCGGGCCCGCGGGCACCCGGCGCAAAATCGCTGGCGATTGAACAATTCCTGGAGCTGGGCTGGAGGCCCGACCAGTGGGGATTGATGCCTGAGGAGAAACCATGCTGGGAGCCATCTGGCAAAAGCTGAAGAGCGGCCTAGCCCGGACCCGTGACCTGTTCACCGGGGTTGCCGGCCTTTTTCGGCTGAAGGGCCGTGTGGACGAGGCGTTTCTGCTGGAACTGGAAAAGCGCCTGCTTTCGGCCGACATGGGCGCCGCCGTGACGCGTGACATTGTCACGCAGGTTCGACAGGCGTTCCTGGACCGTGAAATCAGCGGTGATGTTGAGGCGCATGTCCGGCAGCATCTGCGTTCCCTTTTGGGCGATGATGACCGTTCGTTTCACCTGGCTGAAACGGGGCCGACGGTTATCCTGATCGCGGGCGTGAACGGCTCGGGAAAAACCACCTCCATTGCCAAGCTGGCCAACCGTTTTCACAAGGAAGGCAAGAAGGTCCTGGTGGCCGCCTGTGACACATTCCGGGCGGCCGCTGTTGAGCAGCTGGCCCTGTGGGCCCAGCGCACCGGTGTGGAAATCGTCAAGGGACAGACCGGCGCCGATCCGGCCAGCGTGGCGCATGACGCGTGCGAGAAGGCTAAATCAAGGCAATTTGACATCCTGATTGTCGACACGGCAGGCCGGCTGCACACGCAAACCCATCTCATGCGCGAGTTGGAGAAGATCCAGCGGGTACTGACAAAGCAGATCCCTGGCGCGCCGCATGAGGCGATCATGATCCTGGATGCGACCAACGGACAGAATGCCATCGCCCAAGCGCAGGAATTCCAAAAAGTGATCAAGAGCACCGGGCTGATCGTGACCAAGCTCGATGGCACCGCAAAGGGCGGTTCGATTTTCGCGATCAAGCAGAAACTGCAATTGCCTGTGAAACTGATCGGGGTGGGTGAGGGGATGGACGACCTGGAAGCCTTCGACCCCGACGCTTTTGTCGCCGCCCTGTTTGAGTGAACCAGCACGCGTGTCGTGGGAGATAGGGCATGTCCAGATCGGGCCGGAAAGTTCTGGTTACCGGCGGGGCCGGTTTCATCGGCTCGCATCTGGTGCATGCGCTGACCGGCCGGGGTGACACGGTGGTTGTTGTGGACGACTTGTCCACCGGATTCCAGGCAAACCTGCCGGCAGCGGTGGAATTCCACCAAACCAAGGCGGAATCCATTCTAGACTTGCCGGGCTGCATGGACGGGGTGGACCTGGTTTATCACCTTGCAGCCTTGGCATCCGTGCAGGCGAGTCTCGACAATCCGCTCGCCAGCCATGCCGCCTGCGCCACATCCACCTTGGCGGTGTGCCAAGCCGCTCGCCTGGCCGGGGTGAGGCGGGTGGTTTATGCCGGCAGCGCAAGCGCTTACGGTGTGCCTGTCGGGCCGGTGCAGTATGAGGATGACCCCCTTTCCCCCTTGTCACCCTATGCCGCCGCCAAATTGGCAGGGGAAATGTATCTGCAGGCTTTTGGTGCCTCCTTTGGTTTGGAAACCGCCCGGTTGAGGTTTTTCAATGTCTATGGACCGCGCCAAAGGCCCGATAGTCCCTATTCAGGCGTGATTGCCCTGTTTGCCAATGCCTTGATTGAGGGACGTCGCCCCACCATTTTGGGGGACGGGCTGCAAACCCGTGATTTTGTCTTCGTGCGGGATGTGGTTGCGGCGCTATTGGCCGCGGGTGAAAGGCCCGAGATGGTGGGGCAGGTGGTTCAGGTGGGAACCGGTCAACCCACCACCCTTCTGGAGCTGGTCACCACTCTGGCCCGGGTGTTGGGGCGGGAGGTTCAGCCGGTTTTCGGCCAGGCCCGGGTGGGTGATATCCGGCATTCGTGCGCAAATCTCGTCCGGATTCGGCAGATGTTGGGGTATGTCCCCACCGTTTCCCTGGAGCAGGGCCTGCGGGAAACCCTCCACTGGATGCGGGATTCGGCAAAGGCCCCTTGATTCCGGCGAGACCACTTGGCATAGCCGCCCCATCGGACCCTTGCCCGCTGCGAGGCATCAGGGGCCGTGTGCATGGGGCCACGCATGTTCCTTGGGCGCAAATCAATGGCTTGGGCCGCCTTGCTGATGGCGGGTGGCTGCGCCACCGGTCCTTTGCAGGACAATCCCATGCCGGTCGGTGCCGGTGGAGCAGGCCCCGTCCGTGACACGCAAACCGAGGGGAACCCGCTGTATTTGCCAGTTGGACCGCCATCCTACGGGTTGGTGTTTGACAAGGCTCTCGACACCCTCGACGATGTTTTCGATATCGCATATGCCAACCGTTACGATGGTCGGATAGAAACCTTTCCACGCGTGGCCCCCGGGTTGTTCCAGCCCTGGAAACACGGCAACATGAATCCCAAGGACCGGATCCACGCGTCGCTGCAATCTTTGCGGCATCGCGGTGTTTTGACCATTCTGGCCGCGGATGATGGCGGCTATTTTGTGGACCTGAAGGTTTACAAGGAGCTGGAAGACCTGCCTTCCCCTGCCCGGACCTTGGGTGCGGCGGCTGCATTCCGGTCGAGCAGCACCATCGAACGCCAATACGATGTGATCGATCCCAATGTGATTGACATCAACTGGATTCCCGTGGGCCGGGATATCGAATTTGAGCAGTTCCTGCTGAGGAAGCTGGCGGTGAGCGCCACCACCCCTGGGAATTGACGAGTCGTTTGATTCCCTTTCCAACCATCGAAACCCAAAAGAGGCCGCC
>DKBS01000184.1:0-288 GCA_002451275.1 Planctomycetaceae bacterium UBA6894
GGTGAGCGGCGAGGTGGCGCTCTCCGGCGGCCGGGTGCTCATCAGCGGCCACGCCCTGTACGAGTATTACGACCTGTTCCGCGGCAAGCTGGGCCATGTACCGCAGGATGACATCCTCCATGCCGACCTCACCGTGTGGCAGGCGTTGTGGTACGCCGCGCGGTTGCGCCTGCCCCGGGACATGGGCGACGAGGAGATTGCCGGCCGCATCACCAAGGTGCTGTCGCAGCTTGGGCTGGAGGGCACCGAGAACACGCGCGTCGGCGACCAGCGCAAGCGTGGCATCAG
>DKBS01000184.1:629-1020 GCA_002451275.1 Planctomycetaceae bacterium UBA6894
TGGCCGACAGCGGCAAGACCATCCTGGTGGCCATCCACCAGCCCAGCCTGGAGGTGTTTCAGAAATTCGACGCGGTGGCGGTGGTGGCGCGCGACGCTTCCACGGAGCAGGTGGGCCGGCTGGCCTATTTCGGCCGCGCCTGGCCCGATGCGGTCCATTTTTTCGAGCCGCCGGCGCGCCCCGGTTACAGCCTGCCCAAGAATGCCGAGGGGCTGCTGCGCGGGCTGTCGGCCAAGCCGGTCGCTGAATGGATCGCCGACTGGGAAAAATCAAACGCCAAATCGGTGTGGGTGGACCGCCGTACGGTGGCGGTGCCCAAGCTCTCGATCCATCACGAGGAATACAAACCCCAGCGGGTTGCGCTGTTCAGCCAGTGGTACACCCTGGTGCG
>DKBS01000184.1:1369-4458 GCA_002451275.1 Planctomycetaceae bacterium UBA6894
CACCCGGCCGACAGCGAGGAATGGTTCGAGGTGAGTGTCAATCTTGCCACCACCATGTTCGTGATGGCGCTGGCGGCGATTTATTTCGGCTGTTCCAGCACCGCGCGCGAGATTGTCAACGAATTGCCGGTCTACCGGCGCGAGCGGATGGTGGGTCTGTCCATTCTGGCCTACATCGGCTCCAAGGTGGCGGTGCTGGTGGCGGTGGCCGCCATCCAGTGCGCGCTGCTATTGGCCGTGGTTGTGTGGTTCTGCGATCTGCACAGCTCGTGGTGGGATTTGTACCTGGTGCTGTTCGCGTCTGGCTTGGCGGGCGGGGCCATTGGCCTGTTCATCTCCGCCACCTTCCGCACCGTGGAGGCCGCGGCTGGCATCTTGCCGCTGCTGCTGCTGCCCATGATCGTGCTGGGCGGTATTTTGGTGAAACTGCGCGACCTGCCCGCAGCCACCCGCCCGCTGGCCGCCGCCATGCCCTCCCGCTGGGCCTTCGAGGGATTGGTGTTGCCCGAGGTGAAAACCCGGGAAAAGTTGCGGGTACCCAAAAAGCGACTGGAAACCGGCGAGCAGATTGTCCCCCGGGCCGCTTTGGGCCCTGTTGACCGGGCCGGCGCGGTGGGTGAAGCATTGACCCATTGGATTCAGGGCGCCGCTGAAACCGCCTCCCAGTTGCCGCTGATTTTGGTCGCCGACATGGTGCAGGCGGAGGAACCTCCCCCCGCGAATCCGTTGCCCAACCGGCGGTTTATCCTCCCCGGTCGCCAGCGGGTTTATGACGAGATGCGGCGGGCCGCGACGGTGGTGGAGGCGGAGATCCGCAAGGCCGCGCAGATGGCAGAGGAAAAGGCGCGCCAGTTGCAGCAGCAGGCCCGCGACGAGTTCGAGCGCAAGGCCGAGGAGATGAAAGGCCGGGCCCAGCAGGAATCCGAGAAAAAAATCAAGGAGGCCCGGGAAAGCGTTGAAAAAAGCGCCAAGGACACCGAGGCCAAAATCCGGCTGGAGATGGAGAAGAAGTTGAAGGATGCGCGGGATGAATTCGAGCAGCGGGCCAAGGACACCGAAACCCGCACGCGTATGGAAATTGACAAGGAATTGAAGGCGGCCGAGGAGCGGTTCAAGAAACGCGCCGAGGATGTCGAGGCGAAGACCCGCCTGGAGATGGAAAAAAAGGTCAAGGAGACCCGTGAGGAGTTTGACCAGCGGGCCAAGGATGCCGAGCAAAAGACCCGCGAGCGGATTGACAAGGCCAATGCCACCATTGAGGAACGCATAAGCGAGATCAAGAAGGAGCTGCAAAAGGAAATCGCCGCCACCAAGGGGGCGATTGTCCCTCCGGCAAGGCCGGGCGAAGACGAACCGGCGGAGAAGAAGCAGCCGGTCGCGTCTGATTTTGAAACCATGGACATGGCCGAAAACTTCTTCAGCCGCGAACGCTGGCGTTCCCAGGACAACCGGCCCCTGCTGGTGCTCCTCGGCATGTTCATGACCGGCATCCTGGCCACCGGCCTGGTGCTGCGTTTCAAGGATCCCAGCCGGCACTGACCGTTCGGTTTCCGTCGGGTTTGGGCCTCTTCTTCGCAACTGCTTTCGCTTGCCTTTCCATCCCCTTTCCATTGTGGCGGTTCCGCCAAATCGCTTGCCAAACGAGACTGCTCCGTGGAAACTGACAGCTTGCTGTCTGATTCCCGGAGGTCTCTCCCCATGCTTTCTCTCTCCAGCCTGTTGGCGGGTGTGGTTTTATCCGGCGGTTTTGCCCAAACACCCGATGCGGGGGAATTGCCCAAGGGCCTGGATGGCCGGGTGCTGAACCTGGATTTTGAGACCGGCGACCTGCGCGACTGGAAGGCGGAGGGCAAGGCGTTTGAAGGGCAGCCCATCGAGGGGGATGTGGTGGCCAAGCGGCGCGGCGACAGCCGCAGCCAGCATCAGGGACGCTATTGGCTGGGTGGTTTTGAGCGCCTGCAGGATCCACCCAAGGGCACGCTGACCAGCGAGCCGTTCAAGATCGACAAACCCTGGGCCAGTTTCCTTATCGGCGGCGGGCCCAATCCGGAAACCCGTGTCGAGATCGTGGACAACGGCACCGGGGCGGTGCTTTACCGCGCCAGCGGCATCGAGGAGGAGAACCTCAGGCGCGTGGTGGTGGATCTGGCCAAACACCAGAACAAGGTGGTGCGCGTGCGGGTGGTCGATGACCACTCCGGGCACTGGGGGCATCTCAATTTCGACGATTTCCGCCTGCACACCAAACGCCCGCAGGGTGAGGACCGCAAACCCCGCCAATTGGCCGGCCCCGCGGACAACTACAAGTTCGCCGGTCTGCCCCCCGAGGCGGCCGCCAGGGCCATGACGGTGCCCGAAGGCTTCTCGGTGAAGCTATTCGCAGGTGAGCCCGATGTGAACCAGCCCGTGGCCATGGCGCTGGACGACCGCGGCCGGGTGTGGATCGCCGAGGCCTACAGCTACCCGCAGAAGCGCGCGCCCGGCAAGGGATTGGATCGTATTGTGATCCTGGAAGACGCTGATGGTGACGGGAAGTTCGACAAGCGCGCCGTCTTCATGGAAAACCTGAATCTGGTCAGCGGCCTGGAGGTGGGTCATGGCGGCGTTTGGATCGGTGCCGCCCCCGAGCTGCTGTATGTTCCGCTGGATGCCAGCGGCGACAAGCCTGCCGGTGAACCGAAGGTTCTGCTCAACGGTTGGGGCCTGCAAGACACCCACGAGACGCTGAACACCTTCATCTGGGGCCCGGATGGTTGGCTGTGGGGCTGCCACGGCGTGTTCACCCACAGCCGCGTGGGCAAACCCGGCACGCCCAATGCCGAGCGCGTTCCCATCAACGCCGGCATCTGGCGGTACCATCCCACGCGGCATGTCTTCGAGGTGGTCTCGCACGGCACGTCCAACCCATGGGGTCTGGATTTCGACCAGCACGGCGAGGCCATCATCGAGGCCTGCGTCATCCCCCACGCCTTCCATATGATTCCCGGCGCCCGCTACCTGCGGCAGGCCGGCAGCCACTTCAACCCGCACACCTACGCCGACATCGGCACCATCGCCGATCACCTGCACTATGTGGGCGCCAACCCGCA
>DKBS01000184.1:4765-5324 GCA_002451275.1 Planctomycetaceae bacterium UBA6894
GCAGTACAACAACCAGTTCTTCCTGGGCAACATCCACGGCCGCCGGCTGAATGTGGAAAAGCTGGTGCCCAAGGGTTCCGGCTATGTGGCCACCCACCAGCCCGACTTCCTGCTGGCCAACGACGCCTGGGCCCGCTTCATCAACTTTCGCTACGGGCCCGACGGCAATGTCTACCTGATCGACTGGTACGACAAGCAAGCCTGCCACACCGGTGATGTGAAGGCGTTCGACCGCACCAACGGCCGCGTTTACAAGATCTGTTACAACGGCACCCCCAAGGTGTCGGTGGACCTGACCAAGGCCACCGACGAGGAACTTGCCGCCTACCAGACCCACGCCAACGACTGGTTTGTCCGCCACGCCCGGCGCCTGCTGGCCGAGCGCAAACCCGGTGCGGCTGTCCGGGTCAAACTGGCCGAACAGGCCACGGCCCATGCTGATCCCCTGAAGCGTCTGCGCGGCTTGTGGGCCCTGCATGCCACCGGCGGCATTGAGCCTGCGGTGCTGGAGAAGCTGCTGGCTGATGGAGATGACCATGTGCGGGGCTGGGCGATCCGC
>DKBS01000184.1:5643-10936 GCA_002451275.1 Planctomycetaceae bacterium UBA6894
GTGGTACGCCGGGAACTGACCAGCCTGGCCATCCGTGAGGCCCAGCCCGAAGTTCGCTGGGCGCTGGTGGAACCGCTGGCCGCCCACAACGAGGATGCGGGTGACTTCAACCTGCCATTGATGGTCTGGTACGCCCTGGAACCGCTGGTGGTTCTGGACCCTGCCCGGGCGCTGAAGGTGGCCACCGCAAGCTATGACCCGCTTCCCGCGTTTGTGGCCCGCCGTTTGGCCAGCGAGGCCACCGAGCCGGCCCTCAACGCCCTGGCTATTGCCCTTCCCATGGCCGGTGACAAATTGCCCAAGCTGATCGACGGCATGAGCATCGGCCTGCGTGGGCGCAAGGGGTTGATGGCGCCGGCAGGCTGGGACAAGGCACTGGATGCCGCCCTGGCGCTGGAGGATGAGATCACCCGCGACCGCGCCCTGTCCCTCGCCACGCAATTCGGTGACAAGCGGGCCCTGGACAAGTTGACTGCCTTGGCCGGTGATGCCACGGCAAAACCGCAGGCTCGCTTGCAGGCGATGGAAGCGTTGCGCGCGGCGGCGCATCCGCCCCTGGCGGAGGTGGCTTTCAAGGTGGTGGAGTCGGCCGACAGCCCCGCCGAGTTGCGGCTGGTCGCCATTCGCGCCCTGGCTTCCACGGCCGATGCCAGCGTTCCGGGCCGACTTCTTGCCGGCTATGCCAAGCTCGATGCGCAGGCCCGCCGCGAGGTGGTGGCAACGCTGGCCGCCCGCCCCGCCTGGGCGGTGGAGTTGCTGGGGGCGGTCGAGAAGAACCAGTTGAAGACCACGGAGGTTCCCGCGGAAACCGTCCGCCAATTGCACACCGTGGGGGATGACAAGCTGAAGGAGCGGATCACCAAGGCCTGGGGCGCCATTCGCGCCACGCCGGCCGACCGCCTGCGGAAGATCGAGCAGGTGCGGAAGGCGGCTTCCGCCCCGGGCCCCGTGGACCTGGCCCATGGCCGGCACCTTTACCAAAAGGTGTGCGCCCAGTGCCACACGCTCTACGGGGTGGGGGGCAAGGTGGGGCCCGAGTTGACCGGCAGCAACCGCGCCAGCCTGGATTACCTGCTGGAGAATATCCTCGATCCCTCGGCGGTCATCCCCAAGGAATACGCCGCCACGGTGGTTGAGCTGAAAAACGGGCGCTTCCTCACCGGCATGATCCGCGATGAGAACGACAACACCCTCACCGTGGTGGGTGCCAACGAGACGCTGACCCTGTCCAAGGCGGATATTGAAGACCGCAAGGCTTCGGATCTGTCCATGATGCCAGACAATCTGGTGGCCAATCTGGACAACCGCCAAATCCGTGACCTGCTGGCCTACCTGCGTCACCCGTCGCAAACCCCCATCCTGGCCACCGCCGAGACCTCCAAGGCCTTGTTCAACGGCAAGGATCTTGCCGGCTGGAACGGCGACGAGAACCTGTGGAGCGTGCAACAGGGCGAGTATGGTGGTGAGATTGTCGGCAAATCGCCCGGCATTAAGCGCAACAGCTTCCTGAAATCCGACATGGAGGTGCGCGACTTCCGCCTCAAGCTGCAGGTCAAGCTCACCCCCGACGGGGAGAACAGCGGCATCCAGTTCCGCAGTGAACCGTTGCCCGATGGCGAGATGCGCGGACCGCAGGCAGATGCCGGCAAGGGTTGGTGGGGCAAGCTGTATGAGGAGAGCGGCCGTGGCCTGCTGTGGAAGGACTCGGGCGAACAGCATGTGAAGCCTGGCGAGTGGAACGACTATGTGATCGAGGCGGTGGGGCCGCGGGTGCGGACCTGGATCAACGGCCAACCTTGCGTGGACCTGACCGATGAAAAGATTTCCCGCAAGGGGGTGGTGGGCCTGCAGGTCCATTCCGGGGGTCCGCTGGAAGTTCGGTTCCGCAAGATCGAGCTGCAGGTTCTGGAAGCGCCGGCCAAATAGTCATTTTGGGGCCTTTTGTCCCAAACGAAGGCTTTGATGCGTATGATGAGAAACGGGCGATCAGTCCAGATCGCCCGTTTCTGTGTTTCCGACAGACCAGGTGCGACATGAGTGACGAAGGTTCCGAGCAACCCAAAGATCCCAAGCCCCCCGAAACCATCACCCAGGATTTGCAGTTTTCCCAGGTGAGCGCCCGGGTGCCGGACAAGATTTCCCCTGGCGTGCATGCCTCGGGGGTGCTCCTCCTCAACGGCCCCAATGAATTCATCCTCGACTTCCTGCAGCAACTGGTGCAGCCGCCCAAGGTGGCCACCCGCGTGGTGATGACCCCGCCCACCCTGGGCAGCTTCATCCGGGCGCTGGATGAGAACATGGGCATGTACGAGAAAAAATTCGGTGCCCCCGCCGCGCTTCCCGCCCCGCCGCCCGGTGCCAAGCCCACGCCCATCGACGACCTCTACAGCCAGCTCAAGTTGCCCGACGAGATGTTGAGCGGTACTTATTCCAATGCGGTGATGATCACCCACAGTCCCAGTGACTTTGTTTTCGATTTTCTGGCTACCTTCTACCCCCGCAGTGCTGTTTCTGCCCGGGTGTTCATGTCAGCCCAGCAGGTGCCCCCGTTCCTCAATACGATGAAGCGGGCCTTCCAGCAGTTCCTCGACAAGCAGGCCGCTGAAGCTGGCAAAGGACCCCCGCCCAGTACCAACTAAGGATTCCCCAACAGGTTGAAACGCACGGGGCCCGGCTAATTTGGCCGGGCCCTCTTATGTTTTTCGCTTGGCCCGGGGGCTTTAGCGGTCGCTTTCCTCCAGAATGCGCTGGTATTCCCGGCGGGCGTGGGCGTAATCGGCCCGGGCCTGCTCCTGCTCGGACTGCGCGTAGGTTTTCTCCTTCATTTTCCAGCACTGGTCCACGCCCGCCAGGCACCATTTGGCGCTGTCTTTGCTGGCGCGGATCGGCTTGTCGTTCACCAGCACGAAAAACGGATTGGAGTGGGCGGCTGGGAACACACGCAGGGCCACCCAGGAGCTTCTCTGGATGGGCGCGGAGATGGCCAATTTTTGCACGCTGCCGTCCGCGGGAATCTCCACGGTGTTGAGCACCTGTCCGTTGACCACCAGCTCGACAGGCACCGACTTCTTGCCCGGTTGGTACGCCGCCACCTGGGCGGTGAAGAGCATATGGCCCGGTTTATCCAGTCGGACCTCGCTCCCCTGTTCGCCCACTTCCAGGGTTTTTCCTTCGAGGGTGCGGGCGGTGAAGTCCATCAGGTGGGTGGTGCCGTCGCTGACATAACTTTTGCCAGACTGGATGCCATCAACCCACTGGTCGAAATCCAGTTGGCCCGGCACCTTCACATACACACGGCCCATCCCCACACGGTCGCCCGAGATGCAGGGGAAATCGGTTTCCCCGCTGACACGGATACGGTAGCCGCAGTTCAGGGTGTGGTACCACATGTTCCATTCGGCCACGCGGTCGGTGTCCATCGCGCTGATGAAGTCGAGCGCGGGAACCGGCTTGCCGTCGGGGCCGGGCACAGTGTGGGTGGCATCGACGATGTACTCGTTGGCGCCGATGCCGTCGTAGGCGGGGATATTGAAATTGGGCAGCCCGTGCGGTCCGTCCTGGGTTTCCCCGATCCGGCCGACAAACCGGGTGAGCCCGTTGGCTGAATGCGCCGGCCCGGTGATGCCCCCCTGTTTCTTGGCCCAACGCAGCGTGTTCATGCCCAGCGTGGGCCAGTGTTTCTTCGAGTCGCCACCGGGGTAGATCTGTTCCTTCAGCTTCAGCAGGTTCAGGTGGCCCGAGGCGTGCGAGCCGAAGCCGCTCACCTCCACGTCATACCGCAGCAGGTACGGGTATTTGGAAACATTGTCCGGCTTGCCGGTGAAGAATCGCTTCTGGTAGTCGAAGCAGGGGCCCCAGGTGAGGCAACACCCCACCTTCAGGTCCTCTCCCAGCACATGGCGCATCATGTCGGAAGGTTCCACGCCTTCCGACGGGTTTTCGTAGTGCAGGCATCCCGCGGCGTGGATGTGGTGGTCGCCGCTCCACCAGCCTTGCGCGCTGGGGTCGATCCAGCGCTGCACGGTGTAGCTGAAGGTGACCGGTTGATCCGCCACCACCAGTTCCTTCGCCTCCGGGATCGACTCCGGGCCGCGCGAACACAGCACCGCGTACTTGCCGGCAGGCAGGCGCACCGTTTCGCCGGTGGCCCGGTACACCTGCGGGTGGAAGAAAAAGTCGGGAGCCAGGCGCTTGGCCTGCGCCGGGTACACCCGGCCCTCCTTGTCCCGGATCAGAAAGGCGGCGGTGCAGGGCGTGCCGTCGAACTCCGCCACCTTGAAGGTGACGGGAACGCTGGGCCGCGCCTGGAAGGTGATTTCCGCCCGGGAGTGGGGCCCGGCCGGCTTGTCCTCGCGGCTGAGCCGAATCCAGTCGAACTGGATCAGACCCTTCTCGGAACCTGGATCGATACGGATGCCGGCCAGCTCATCCTCGGCGGTGAAATCCACCACATATTCCTTGCCGGCGCCGGGTTCAATCTGGATGGACTTCTGATGCCCGCCGTCGGGGTACCGCCGGCTGCGTGTCCACCAGAAAATTTGGGCCATTCCGCCCTTCTCAAAATTTGCCCAGAAACGGAGGGACAACTTGCCCCGGGGTGTGACCACCGGCGCGGTGATGAAGGGGTCTTCTCCCAGGGATTTCACGATCAGCTTGCCCGTTTTGGCATCCAGTTCGCTTTGGTTTTCAGCCACCCAGCCATCGGGGCCCTTGGTGAAGTCCCATTCCCGCGCCAGGAAGGCCTTGCCGGCGCCCTGGCCCCCTTCCAACCGGAAATCCAAAACGGCATTCCGGTTGCCGGCATCCCGGCTGTACACCTGCAGCACGGTGTATTCCAGACCCAGGCCGCTCAAATTGGGCAGCAGCGGTTGCGCGGTGTGGGGCATCAGCATCATCCATCGTTCCGCCACCTTGTCCTTGGGTCCGTTGGGCACCGGCTGGGCACTGGGGCTGTCCGCCCGCAGCATGCCGGTGGCACCGGCCCGGTTGACCACCTTCACCAGGCAGGCCCGCCAGCCCTGCTCCACCAGTTCCACCGGCCTGGTTCCTGCGGTGACCTTGCTGACCCCTTCCGGCCCGGTCTCCACGGCGGCCAGACAGCGGCCATCCAGCAGCCGCTGCACCTCGGCCACCGCCTTGTCGCCATCGGATGGCTTCAGGCCGGCGAGGATTTTGCGGGCCTCCTCCGGCAACGGTTGGCCCAGGAAGGAAAGCGCCTGGTCCAGCCTTTGCACCTGGGCCAGCAGGGGCTGGGGCTCCACGGTGGAAACGGTTGGCCAATCGGCACCCCACA
>DKBS01000184.1:11258-14802 GCA_002451275.1 Planctomycetaceae bacterium UBA6894
TATCCTCGGTGCCTGGTGATCAGTTCCTGGTAACGGGCGATACCCTGGTCGGCGAAATCCAGCGCCTCACGGCGTTGCTGTTCGTTGGCGAAATTGCCGGTCAGGCGCACCCGCTCGCGGTGCTGGCGGATGTTGTTGATCCACCACTCGGCCGCCTGGGCGCGGAAAACCGGCTTGTCCTCCACCCTCAGGTAGATGGCCGAGGTGTGGGCGATGTCCGGGCCGGCCAGCGCGTCGAAGTTCTCGCCCCGCGCAGCCCGGGCTGTAATCCAGCGGGATTGGTCCAGTGCCAGGTCGAATTCAAACAGGTGTTCGGTTTTTTCGGTGCGGATTGTTTTGAGCACCGCGTTGTTCGAGATCACCTCGAAGGTGCCTAATGGCGTGCGCGACACGGCCCGCGCGCGCACGCGCACCGTTTGTCCCTTGCGGGCGCTCAGGGTGTCCCCAATCTGGGTCTCGTCCACCTGCAGGAATAACAGCGGGCCTGAAGTGGTGAAAGTGCGGCCCAGCCTGAGCCCTTCCACCCAGTTGGCAAAGCTGAAGGGACCCTGGATGCGTGCATACACCCGGCAGCACCCCACCAGCCGGGCGGGGTGGTCCGACCCGTTCCCCAGTCCGATCCGGAACCCGCAATCGAGGAAACGGTAGTAATGGGCCGGTTCAAGCTGGTCGAGGCAGTCACACAAGCCCAACGCCACATGGATGGGCACTGCCGACGCCCCGAAGGGGCCCAGGTTATGCGCCTCGCAAACCACGGCCCCCTGTTTCCGTGCCTGCTCGATGATGGCCTTGTTGATCGGGTAATCCAGCGCCTTGCTGTCACCGCCGCTGCCGGGACCGGTGGAGATCGGATGGATCAGTTCCCGGAGGTTCAGCAGGTTGATGTGGCCGAATTGGTTGTCGTTGCGGAACTCTTCCCCCATCTGCACCAGGTAGTCGTCATCGCAAAGCGATTGCAAGGGCCCCATGGGCGCATGGTCGGGCTTGGTGAACGGACGGTTGGGCCGCCACTGGTGCAGGGTGAGGTTGTTCACCACGCGGACATCCTCGGCCCGTTGCACCACCCGCAACAACCCCGGGTCCTCGTTCTCGTCCCAGGCGTTCACCGCCCAGTGCACATGGGTGTCGCCGCTGACCCAACCCCGCGCCCGCATGTCGACGATGCGCTTGCCGGTCAGGGAAATCTCGCGCGACTCTCCCGGTTTCAACTCCAGGTCCAGGGTGACCAGTCCGTGTTCGAATCCACGCTCCAGCGTGAGGGAAATTTTGCCCGGCGGAACGGCCACCTCGAAGGTGCCATCGCTGTAGAAAAACGGCAGTTTGCGCCAGGCGGGTCTGAAGACCACCGGTTTCTCGCTGACCGTGCCGATGGAGGCATACGCCTTGCCGTGCCGGTACTGCCCATCGGGGCCGAGCGCCCAAACACGGCCCGGCCAGACCTCCGTCCTGCCTTCCTCAAAAAGCCTGCCCCGCACGATGGCAGGCGGGGTCACCCGCACAGGAATGGGTACCTCGGTGCCGTCTGGCAATTTCAAGGGTGTCGATTCGCACGCCGCGGTCGCCAATAGTTCGCCCAGTTCCAGCCGGTCCGATTCACCTGCAAAGCGGATCAGGACAGCGCGGGAAAGATTGGTGGTGAGGGGGATGGGGTCAGGCGAGGAATTGGCAAGCGACCACTTGCCGCTATCGCTATCCCGTCGCAGGTCGAGGGTGGGCAACAGACGGGTGAGGAACACGGCATGATCAAGCGTTGATTTGCTGGTCGCCTCAAATTCGGCATCCGGCGGGGCCGATGGGCGCCATGCGTGCAGTAGTTGATAAATTTTCTCCGCGGCCGCCAGAGTCTCATCCTGCGAAGGCAGGGCCGCCTGGTGGCACAGCGTGGTGAACAGCTTGTAGTGGTGGTACAGATTGGCCTGGCTCAAGGAATGTTCCGGCCAGCGCACGGGCAGCCGGCCGGGCGGCATGGCCAAGGCTTCATCCTGGGTCAGGCTTGCCAGCGGCAAAGAGGACATGGTCCAGCGCAGGAGTGCCCGTCTGTTCATGGGGAGTGCCCCGGTTGGAGACCCTTCGGGACCCGGGATCCACTATAAGCGAAACGGGACCGGGATGCGCCGACAGGGCTGGTTATGGAGAAGTTTTTATGAAACCGCCGGCCACGGCTTGACACATGGTGACTGGTCATGGAGTAAAGAACAGAGACGGTGCGATAAAAACGGGGGTGCGAACAATGCGAAGCGGTCTTTTGCTGATGGGTGTGGCCTCGTGCCTGGGGATCACGCTCTGGTTTTCCCGGGGTGTTTCCGATTCGGGCGGCACCCTGGAGGCTAACACCAAGCCGGGCTTTGTGGCGGAAGTGCAGGACAAGAATCCCTGGACCAGCCTGCAGGCCAACATCGCACCCGACCAGTTCCAGTTTGCCATCATTTCCGACCGCACCGGTGGCCACCGCGCCGGGGTGTTCTCCCGAGCCGTCCAGCAGATCAACCTGCTGCAGCCCGAGTTTGTCATGTCGGTGGGCGACCTCATCGAGGGATCGCCCAAGGAGGACCAGAACCAGAAGGAGTGGACCGAGTTCAACGGCTATGTCAAGCAGTTGCAGATGCCCTTCTTCTACATTCCCGGCAACCACGACGCCAACCTGAAGGTGAAGGCGGACATCTGGAAGGAAGCCTACGGCCGTCGCAATTTCAGTTTTGTTTACAAGAACTGTCTTTTTGTTGGCCTGAACACCAGCGACGAGGATCAGGATAACCCCGCCACTGATGACGGATACAAGAAGGTGCGTATCGGTGCCAAGCAGCGTGAATGGCTGAAGGCTGAACTGGCCAAAAACAGCCAGGTCCGGTGGACCTTCCTCTTTCTCCACCACCCGCTTTGGAACTTCAAGGCTCTCGACGAGAACGGCTGGCTCGAGGTGGAGGATCTTCTCGAAAGCCGGCAGTACACGGTCTTCGCCGGGCATGTGCATGTTTTCCGGAAATCCATCCGCAAGGGGCGCAACCTGTACCAGTTGGCCACCACGGGCGGCGGTAGTTCCATGCGCGGTTCCGACTATGGTGAGATTGACCAGATCGCCTGGGTGACCATGAAGGGCAAGGAGCCTGTCATCTCCCAGATCGGTTTGCACGGCGTGTACCGTGACGACCTGCAGCCCATCGAGACCGGCGAGGGTGGAGCCAGCAACCAGCAGCCCAAGGGCATGGTCCGCGTGCGGGGGACCATCACCATCGGGGGCAAGCCCGCGACCGACACCCTGGTGGTGTTCACCCGAATCGAGGAGCCCAAGGTGGATGCGAATGGTCGCCGCCGCGAGAGGACTTCCGGTAACTCCCGCACCGCGAAGGATGGCAGCTTCGAGGTCTATGCGCCCCGGGGAGCCTTGGGTCTGCCCCCCGGCAAATACCAGGTTCACTTTGTCCCCGCCCCCAAACTCGTGGTGGACGACAAGGCTCCCCCGATCGAGAACACCATTCCCGAGAAGTACCGCACGGCGGCGACCACTCCTTTGGTGGTGGATGTTCCTCAGGGTGAAGGCGTGAAC
>DKBS01000207.1:0-187 GCA_002451275.1 Planctomycetaceae bacterium UBA6894
CGACAAAGAAGGCCCAAGCCTATGCCGCTTTGGAAAAGGCCTCACCTAGTTAGCCCCAAAAGGACTTGGTGAACCAAAGGGCTGGCTGACTTTGGTTCACCAAGTCCTTTTACAGGTGGTCAGATGGTTTGTGAGATGATTTGGTCATTTTGTGCTGCGAACGCCATCGCGGTCAACCGGTTGCTGG
>DKBS01000207.1:430-6530 GCA_002451275.1 Planctomycetaceae bacterium UBA6894
GCCATCGCGGTCAACCGGTTGCTGGGGTGAAGCACCGGGTGGGATGACCAACAGGCCCGAGCAAGCCCTGACCCAGCGCGAACAAGTTGTCGCCCCAGCATCGCTTTGAGCACATACCGGGGAGTAGGCGTTGCGCGGGGAAGCGGGTGGTGCCTTTTGGCCAGGGACTTCTCCTGTGGTTATGATGGGTCCTGGACCGCCGGGGAATCCCGGCGTGCGACACACTGTTTAAGTTTTGCCGGTTACCAATGCGCGCCTTCTGGACCTTTGCCATCATGATTCTGGCCGGCACCGGATGGCGGGCGCTGCGGCCGGGTCAGGCTGAACCTGGGGCTGTCGAGCACCCCGGACCGCCTCGGTCGAGCCTGCACCCCGCCCCTCCCGATGATTTCGCCAGGCTCAACCGCGCCACCGGGTGCCGGGTTCCCGACGACATGAAGGCCTCCGTCCTGCCCGATGGGCGCCCCGCTGTGCTGGTTTTCCTGTCGGCTGATTGTGGCTGCAGCCGTGAATTCGCTCATATGTTCGCCACGCTCGAACCGCGCCTGTCCACTCGCGCCTCATGCCTGGCGGTGATCACTGGTGGAAAGGCCGAAGTCGATGAATTTGTTCATGCCACCGGGCTGGACACCGAGGTGCTTTCCCGGGAAGGGGCCCGACTGGCGGCCGCTTGGGGAGTGGAAAAGGCCGGGGTGATGGCTTTGGTCCAGCCCGATGGACTGGTCGAGGCAGTCTGGCCTGGGATTTCCCGCCAGGGGTTCCGGGACATTGCCGCACGGTTGGGCGCGCCCGACCTTTTCCCTGAGGATACTTTGTCCGTCCTGCCCGGAGCGGCCACCGCCGGTTGTCCCCTTCATTCACCCCCGTCCGATTCACCCCAGGGAGTTTCCCGATGACCGAGCCGTATCTCGCCAAGTTTTCACGCCGCAGGCTGTTCCGCATGGGGGCCGCGGGGCTGGCCGGCGGTGGGGCCTTTGGTGCCTACCGTTACCTGGGCGGTCGGCCGCTGCCGGCCGGCGCGGCACAGGGTTCGGGGGTGGAGGAGGCCCGCTACGAGGGGCTCCGGGAGCAGTTGGGTCGCCATATCCTGCTCACCCCCCAGAAACTCGGGGGCGGTACCCATGCCGTCGACCTGTCCACGCAAAGGACCCTGGCTTGGATCTCCTACTGGAACTATGGCGACAGTTGCCCGATCTCGCACCACCTGGCCGCCTTCCCGGCCGATTCGGGCGACCCCTACAAGGGTTTCGAGTTCATCAACTCCACCCAGGGGGGTGACAACATCCTGATGTACGGGTTGAAGACCCGGATCCGCGAGAACGGCATGCTGGGGCAGGCCGGGCAGGGCAACCACATCTACCGGGTCGGCTACGACGGGAAGACCGGCCAGATGGAGTTGCTGGAGGACGTGGCGGAGACCACGGGCATCGGGCTTGGCGTGCACACCGTCCCGTTTCCGGACGGTAACGGGTTCGCCTGCGGCGACGGTCAGAAGGACATCGTGGCCTTCTTCTCCAGGGCCCGCGGCGGCGAGCGGACCCGCGTGCTGGCCGCCTTCCGTGCGGACTGGCAGCCGAAGGCCGACGACCTGGGATCGACCTGGCTCAAGGGCGGGCGGATCGTGCTGACACGCCTGTCGCCCAGCCTGGACCTGGGTCGCTACGACCTGGAGGGCACCCGTGGGAACAAGATCAACTTCGAGATGGCGCCCATGGCGGAGCTGCGCGTCGAGCGGGGGCAGATCCCCGGCAATGACCCGCGCGGCCTGACTGGCCTGGACTTCTGCCTGCACCACCCGGGCAACCGTCACTCGCTGATGGGCCTGAGGATGTGCGGGGGTGGTTTTATCCTCGACCGTTCCAACTGGGAGCCCCTCTGCTTCCTGCAGGCCAACGAAGGGATTGAGGATAATTTCCCGGTGCGGAAGATCTCCGGCTCCCCGGACACCTGGGTGGTGGACCTTCCCGCCGTGGGCAATCCGATCCATGAGTCCGGGTTCCACCCCGACGGCGGCTTCCTGTGCATGATGAACAACCTGCGCGCCAACAACGTGGCGGTGTTCGACACCACCGATGCCGACCCGCGCAAGTGGAAGCGGGTGACTTTCGTGAAGGACTCCGAATGGCAGGGTGAGTACCCGTCACCGTTTCACCTGAACTACTCGATCGACGGCACAAAGTGTTTCTTCACCGTCCTGCGGCCCAAGCCGATGCGTTCGGACGTGGTGGTGGTCGACACCAAGTCGTGGAGGATCATCAAGAAGTTCCGCAACATCGGCGTGGACGCCCAGACCACCTGCACCACCTACGACGGCAAATACGCCATCGTCATCTTCTCGGGTTTCCAGCGCATGGAGGCGGGGGCCTTCGTCTTCCGCCAGGACACGCTGGAACAGGTGGGTTACATGCCAAACTTCGGCGGCCACCATGACTGCGTCATCGTCCCCTCCACGGTCGAGCAACTGAAGTTCAGCCGCAGTTGCACGGTTTGACGGTGGGTGCGCGCCACCTGCCGGTCCTGCTGCGCATGGCGGCGGCCGATGTCGGCCGCCGGCCCTGGAGGCTTGGATTCCTCGCGGCGGGAATCGCGCTCGCCTGCGCCGCCTCCCTCGGGTCCCTGGTATTCCACGCCTCAATCCACCGCTCCCTGGATCGGAACCTCGACCGGATGGGGGCCGACGCGGTGGTGCTGCCGGCCGGGGTCACCGCCAACCTCACGCCGCTGCTGCTGACCGTCGAGCCGGGCGGGGTCGTGCTGGGGCAGGGCGCGGTCGAACGCGTCGGGGCCCTCCAGGCGGTCGATCGCGTCGCCCCTCAGCGGACCCTGCGGATGGCCGACACCGGGGGACACCTGCCCTCTGAAATAGTGGTTTTTGATCCGGACAGCGATCTGACGGTGCTGCCTTGGTTGGTGGAGAGCCTCGGCCGTCCGTTCGGGCCCGGCGATATCATCGCGGGTGGGCGCAGGCCGGAGCGGGTTGGGGAGCGTCTGGTCCTGCAGGGGGTCGAGGTCACCGTCCACGGGAAGCTCGGGCTGGCCGGCGCCGGCCCCTTCGAGCGGTCGCTCTTCATCGGTCCGGGCACCGCAGATCGACTGGCCGCGGCGGGGGCCGTTCTGGCTGATGGCCAGCCCTTCCCGGCGAACCCCTTGGAAACCCCCAGCGGTCTCTTGGTCCGGCTGGGCAGGGACCGCGGGCCTGAGGCACTCCGTTTCGCGGCGGCGTCCGAACCCGGGCTCGCCGTCCACACCGGGCCGGGAAGCCAGGTCGCCATCCGGCAGTCCGTCGATTCGCTTTCCAGGGGTTCGCTGGCGACCCTGGCGGTCGCCCTGGTGGCACCCGCCGTTCTCGTCGGGGTGGCCTACGCGGGGATGCTGGCCGAGCGGCGCCGGGAGCTGGGAACGCTGCTGGCTATGGGGGTGCCGCGGCGGCACATCGTGTTGACCGTGGCGACGGAGGCGGGCCTCGCCGCGCTGGCCGGCGTGCTCGCTGGGAGCGTCGTCGCCTTCGGGATCATTGCGGCATTCCTGCGGACCTTTGGATTCGCGCTGGAACAGCGGTCGATCACGCTGGCCTTGCCGCCTGCCTGGGAATGCGCCTGGTACTGCCTGGCGTCCGGCGCTGCGGTCGCCGGCACGGCAGTGCTTGGCGCCGCCCTGGCGACCTGGCTCGCCTCGGCCAGTCAGCCCTGGACCCTGCTGCGGGGCGATGGGCCGTGACCGATACACCCATCCTCGAGGCGCGGGGGGCCAGCCTCTCCTATCGGACGAGGCGGGGGCCGATCCTTGCCGTCGACAGGGCCGACCTACGGATCGGCGCGGGCGAGTTTGTTTCCATAATAGGTGCATCTGGATCCGGAAAATCCACTTTGCTGGCCCTCATGGGTGGCCTATGCCGGCCCGATTCCGGCGAGACGCTGATCAACGGGAGGGACTGGCGCAACCTGACGGCCGCCGAGATAAACGCGGCGCGGGCGGGTCAGGTCGCCCTGCTGCCGCAGGATGGCGGACTGCTTCCGGGCCTGCGCGCGCTGGATAACATTCTGCTTCCCGCCGTGCTGGCCGGCGCTTCCCCGAAGGAGGCCCGGCTACGGGCCATGGCCCTGCTGGAACAGGTCGGTCTGGCGGCACGCTGGGACGCCTATCCGGCCGAACTCTCCGGCGGGCAGAGACGCCGGGTGGCCCTGGCGCGGGCACTGGCGGGCGAGCCGAAGGTGATCCTGGCCGATGAGCCGACCGGGGATCTGGATGGACCGGCGGCAGGCGAGATAACCGCAATTCTCGCGGGAATCCGCGCGCATGGCAGGACATCGGTTCTTGTCGTGACCCACGATCCGACCGTCTCGGCGATGGCGGACCGGATGATACTGGTCCGGGGCGGGCGGTGCACACCGGCTGAAAAGCATGAGGCCGTGCCTTTTGCCGGAGCAGCTTTTGAAGGTCGACCCACCCTACCCCAGGCTGCATCTTCGGCGCATCGCTCCGGTGCCCCCGTGTTCGAACCCGCGCCGACCGGCCTGTTCCCCGCGGAGCCCGGGTCCGGCATCCGGGACGTCTTGGTGGGCTGGCTGGTGTTCTTGGCGGGGATTGCCGCGACCGCGACCGCGGTCGCGATCCTGGACAGTTTCATTGCCGGGGGTCAGCGGAGCGTGGTCCGGGAGGCCAGGATCCAACGCAAACTGGCCGAGGAGATGGCCCTTCAGGACCTGAGGGCGGAAGTGGAGGATGTGACCGTGGCACCGGACGGGCGCGTCACCGCGACCATCTTCCTGCAGAACTACCGCCCGGAAAGGCCGCTCCATGTGCTGGGCCCCGCCCTCGAGGTCGGCATCCAGCGGAACGGCCGCTGGGAGGGACTGCCCCTGGAGTCAGGCGGGGATTCCAGACAGATCCGCACGATCGCACTTGGCAAGGAGATCATCAAGGTGCGGTTTTCCATCCCGGCAGGCAAAAACGATGAGCTTCTGCCAGGGTACATGCACATGCGCATTGGCGCGGCGATGGTGGTGAGCGACAAACCAGGCGGCGGTGACCTGTTCGACCGGCAGGACGGCTATTACCTGTACCTGCGCGATCCGCAGCGGACCGAGGACGAGGTGCGCAAGGCGAACGGTTGGGGCGCGAAATCCACCGTGCCCCTCTGGATCTCGATGCCTTCGCATTAGGGCAAAGCCCCGCGGGTAGCCCCAGCAAACCCGATCTGAGGACGGAAAATCGTACCCTGAGATGTGGCCATGGCCGGCAGGCCGGACATGCCTTGTCTTTCTGTTGCTTGGCGCTGGTAGGATTTAAGATTAATCTAGTCGTTGGTGGCATGCCGGCGGTTGCCAGAAGGATTTTTGCCTCCGGCTTGGCATAGCCTGCGAAGTTTATTATGCGGCAGGAAACCAGTTATGGGTTTGATGGATTTTTGCCGGATCACCGCCGTGGCCCTGGTCTTTGCTTTGGGGGGGCTCAGCGCGGCGGCGGATGATGCGACTCCAGGCTGCTGGGATGTGCTGAAAGCGTCTTTCCCAAAGATCGACCGGAACAAGGACGGCTCGCTCAGCCTTGCCGAGATCGACCAGTCGGTGGCGGACCCCGCCTTTCGCGGGGCCGAGGCGGCCGGGGTGGTGGCGTTGCGTCGGGGAATCCGCGCCCACAAGACCGCCAAGGGACCCTGGAAATGGGATGACTTGGAGCACCTAGTCAAGACCGCACCGGCCGGCAAATCGAAGCCACCGGACCTCGATTCCTACCACCGCGCCGCATTGCGAAGGATTACCGCGGCCGACACGGGCCTGTTCGGCCCTATGGGGCCCAGTCTTGAATCGATCCACCAGGGGCGTCTGGGTGACTGCTTCTGCCTGGCTCCGCTGGGGGCCATGACCCACCGCGACCCCGACCGGGTCCGTCGGCTCTTCCAGGAGTGCAAGGATGGGGCGGTCACGGTGCGGATCGGCGGGGAGACGGTCGAGGTGGCACCATTGACCGACGGCGAGAAGGCTATGTTGGCGAGCACCTCCGGCCAAGGACGGTGGGTGCCCCTCTACGAAAAGGCAATGGGGCTGGTGATCGCCAGGAAGAAGGCCCGGCTGACGACTCCCCTTGGCGCGGTCGGCTC
>DKBS01000207.1:6855-11325 GCA_002451275.1 Planctomycetaceae bacterium UBA6894
ACCCGGCGCCGACCTGAAGGCGCTGGAACCCAAGCTCTGCAAGCTGCGGGAGGGCCTGCGCCAGGCGATGGCGGACGGCCGTCTGGTCTGCGGTGGCACCGGCACCAAGGTGGAGGTGCCCGGTGTCCACGGCAACCATGCCTACGCGGTCTTGGCATACGATCCGGCCACCGACCGGGTGACTTTTTGGAACCCGCACGGACAGACCTTCAATCCCAAAGGGCCCGAGGGGACAAAAAACGGCTACCGGGTGACCAAAGGGATTTTCCAGGCCCCGCTCACCGAGGTGGCCACCTGGTTCGGGGGTTTTTCGTGGGAATCCCCCGGGAAATGACATGCTGTGAGGTTTTTTCAACTGGATCCTTTGGCAGGTTGGCGAATCCCGCTAGCATCGGACCTGATCCAGCACTGTTGGATAAGCCAGCCACCACCCTGAAACAGGAAGCCCATCATGACGGCTTTGCCTTCCCTGGTCACTCTGCTTTCCCTGGTCTTGTCCAAGGATGCTGACCAAACCGCCGGCATCGCCGGGGTGACAGTCACGCCGCATGTGGTCGCGGAGTCGATGCAGTACCGACGGCCGCGCGATCCGGGGCTCTCGGCCAAGGTGCAGTTGTTCGTACGGGGGCCTGTACTGCCTGGCACCTTCGACGGCAAGACGCCTGCGGAATTGCTGAAGGCGGGGGAGTGGTCCTGGCATGACATGGCCACCGCCAGCAAACCCCCGGCCGGCGCGCTGACGGTCTGGACCTTCAATGGCAAGTCAGCCCGGTGGGGGACCGGCGGGCGGTTCTCCCTGGAGGCGGACGGACTGGGGAAGTCCGAAGTGGCACTGCCGCCCCCCGAGCGCTGGATCTCGGCGGTCACCTTCCTCGGGCCGCCAGGCAAACCAGAGCCTGACACGGTCATCATCCATATCGCCAATGCCTCGGACGCACCGCTCAAAGTGGGCTCGCTACGGCTGTGGTTGCCCAAGGAACGCCGCGAGTGGCAGATCCTCTGGCCCCGGTCCCAGGAACGGATGGAGACAGTCATCCCGCCGCGCGACCGGGGATTCATCCGCCTGAAGTCGGACAAGCCTCTGCCACTGGGTTATGCGGCCATCGAGGTGGGGACCGACCGCGGCACACTGTGGGAACACCTGCGCGTCAAGCGCGAGGCCTTCGACATCGGCGGGGGCTGGGTGGCGGACCATCTGCGGAACGAGCCCTATTTGCGGCTTTTGACACGCCTGCATGTGAACATGGGGCAGATCCAGGGGGTGCCGGGTTACACCGACCGTCCGGACCTGTACAACCGTCACCCGATCAAGCTGTCCAACCGCCTGTGGCCGTTGGAGGAATGGGACACCGACGCCTGGCTGCCGAAGATCCACGCGGTGGAATTCCTGGGCGAGCCCCAGTACGGCGGTGGCCGGCCGGTGCCGCCGCAGGAGGTCTTCGACAAGCTGCTGCCCTACCGGGTCAGTCGGCTCCCCACCAGCCTGACCCATTCGGAGGAGAGGGTCTGGCGGCATTACGCCGGGCTGTCGGATTACCCGCATTACGATGCGTACCGGGTGGTGGCGCCGGCGGCGGACGCGTGGCGGCAGTACGACCGCTGGGGCGGCAACCGGATTTCCTGGGGGGCCCCGCTTGAGACCATCGGCGACATGAGCCGGTCGCTGCGCGAGCTCAATCGCCCGATGCCCTGCGCGGTCTGGTCGCAGGGCCCGCACGATGGCTGGGGCGGCGGCTTCCGGGTCGGCGGCAGGGCCCGGCGGAGTCCGACCCCCGACGAGCTGCGCGCGCAGGCGCTCCACGCGCTCTCCACCCGGGTTACTTCCCTTTACTGGTTCAACCTCAGTCTGAAATCTCTGCTGAAGTTCCCGGATACCTGGGAGCCGATCACCCGCATCGGTAGGGAGATCCGCATGCTGGAACCGTTCTACCTGGAGGGGGACGCCTACCGTTTCGAGCGCCTCACCAGGGACGGCAAGCCGGACTGGGACCTGGCCTCCATCGCCGCACCCGGGGCCGCCGTCCTCTTTGCCAACGACCTTGCCTACCAGCCCGACCCCAAGGAGAGCGTCTTCACCTTCGGCGAGCCGCGTGCCGCCTCGTTCCGCTTCGTGTTGCCACCGTGGCTTAGGGGCGCGGAAGACGTCTTCCGCGTCGATGCGGACGGTGTGCACGATGTGCGCTGGAGCAATGACGGCGACGCGGTGTTGATCGAGGACCGTCGGAGCCGGGATGCCATCTACCTGGCCACGCGGATGAAAGGCCTCCGGTCCGAGGTGGAAACCCGGCGCCAGGCTGCGCTGGCGCGCGAGAAGGCGAACACGGTCGGGCGAGAGGAGCTTGAGAAGCTGGTCAAATAACGCCATCCCCACCCGACCATCACCCACACCGGGCAACGGGTGGTCGCCTTCAGCTAAGGCTCTTGTTTCCCCGGATGTTCCTTGAAGAACCGCACCATCGCGGCAACCGCCTCGCCTCCTGGGAATTTGTGGGCGCCCTGGTGCCGCCAGACCACGACATCGTTGCCCCCGGGGCCGGTATGCAGTGTGGCGCGCTTCTCGGTGCCCCAGGGCTTGCCCTCGCCGGCACCATTGGCCTTGCGGGCCTGGAGGATCATCGCCTCTTGCCAGGCCGGCTTCACCAGCGGGTCGTTCTCGCCCAGCAGGTGGAACAGCGGTTTCGGTTTCAACCCTTTTCCCTGTCGTGGACCTGTCGCCGCGGACGGGCCCACCGCTGCGAGAACCTCGCCTCTTTCCGCCCACAGCAGGTAGGTGAAACCGCCGCCGTTGGAGTGGCCCGTGGCATAAATGCGCCGGGCATCCACGGTGAACTCCCGTTTCAGGGAATCCAGGACACGATCGAAGAGCTTCAGGTCGCGGTCACCCAGTTCTCCCGGCCCGCTTTGCCAGCCGGTTTTCTTGCCCTCGGGGTCGGTCAGCCTGCCGGGTGTGTTCAGCCCCTGCAGGTGGACGGAGATGGCCTCGGGCCAGGCCTTGTCCATGCCGAAGCTGTTCAGCGCGTTCCGGCTGGAGCCCCCGTGGCCGTGGAAGACGAACACTACCGGGGTCGGGCAACTCTTGGCAGTCGGCGGGATGAACAACAGGCCGCTGCGGCTGACGCCATCCACCTGCCATTCCCGCCGGACGGTCTCCTGGGCTCGGGCTGGCAAGGACGACAGGGCCAGGGTGGCCAGAAGGCACGGCAGCAGTGTCCGAAATATGCCGGACCGACTCCGATGGGTGAGCATGGGACTTTTCCTGCCCCGTAAAAAAGGCCGGTGGGCCCGTTTTTTCTGGCGGACCGCAATGATTTCAGGGTAAACCACCCGGCTGACCCTTTCCATGGCCGGGCGACACGCTGGGGTCGAGCCCGGGTAGGATATCTTTTGGGTTTCAATCCTTGTCCGGAGGCCGGGCATGGGCCGAATTGTCGGTCGGATGCCACTGATGATAGCGCTGGCGGGCCTCTTGGCCTGCCAGGTGCGGCACGCCGTGGCCCAGTCGGACCAACGCGGAGCCGAGTTCGACCGCAAGATCGCCACGATCCTTGCCGACCGTTGCCTGGAATGCCACCGCGGGCCCTCCGCTGAGGGCGAACTGGATTTGAGCCGGGAGGCGAACGCCCGTAAGGGAGGGACCAGCGGACCGGCCTTTGTTGCTGGCGACCCGGGGCGCAGCCTCGCCCTGCAGCGGGTGCTGGCCGACGAGATGCCGCCCAAGCATCCCTTGCCCGAGGACGAGAAGGAACTGTTGCGCAAGTGGGTCGAGGGCGGCGCCGTCTGGGGGACCAGCCCCATCGATCCATACCGATATTCCACGCGACGCCGGGCCGGCTACGACTGGTGGTCCCTCCAGCCGGTCGCCAAAGTTCCCATCCCGACACCCCCGGGAATAGGCGAGCCCCCGCAGCATCCGATCGACCGTTTCGTCCGGGCCAGGCTGGTGGAGGCCGGCCTGACCGGCTCGCCACCCGCCACCCCGAGGGAGCAGGTGCGCCGACTGTACATCGACCTGACGGGTCTGCCTCCCCCGCCGGAGGCGGTGGACCGGTTCGTCCGTGACCCGTCCCGGGAAGCCTGGTCCAATCTCGCCGAGACGCTGTTGGCCTCCAAGGCTTACGGGGAGCGATGGGCGCGGCACTGGTTGGATGCCGTGCGCTTCGGCGAAAGCAGCGGCTACGAGTACAACCAGCCCCGGGAAAACGCTTGGCGCTACCGCGACTGGGTGATCGCGGCGCTGAACGCCGACCGGCCTTATGACCAGTTCGCCAGGATGCAAATCGCCGGAGACGTTCTGCGACCGGGCACCCTGGAGGGGGCGGCAGCAGTCGGGTTCCTCGTGGCTGGAACCCACAACACGGTGCTGGGAGCCAGCCCGGCGATGCAGAAGGCCGGCCACCAGGATGAACTGGAGGAGATGGCGGGGACCGTGGCCCAGACATTCCTCGGCCTGACGGTGAACTGCGCCCGCTG
>DKBS01000082.1 GCA_002451275.1 Planctomycetaceae bacterium UBA6894
TGGTATAAGGCGTCTGGTGGCTGGTCTCGTAGTCCTCCGGGCGGGCAGCCGTGTACGGAATGTTCCGCACATGCTGCTCGTATACCGGCTCGTACTTGGTGGTGGTGACGGGCACCTGGTAGCACTGCACCTCGGGCCGGCAAACCGTCACGGTGTGCTGGCGGACATGCTGCTCATACACGGGACGGCACACCGTCTGGCGCACCACCTCGTCCTGGTACTCGATCACTGGACGCGACACCGTGTAGCGGTGTTCACGCACCTGGGTCTCGGTCACGGGGCGAAGGACTGTGTACCTTTCGTCCTTCATCACCGTGTCGTAGACGGCCTTGTAGGTGGTTACCGGAACTTCTTCCGTGACCACGCGTTGGCATACCCGGTAGCGGACGGGAGAGCATTGCTCCACCGCGACCACTGTCGCCGGGTATTGGCAGGCACCGCAATGCGACGCCCGCGCTTGATGGCTCAGCCCCAGACACCCCAACGCCAGGATGCCTAGGAACCGAAGGGTTCCCCAATTCATCACAAACTCCCTGCTAGAAGTTTCCCCACGTAGGCCAAACAACAAAGTCTGGCCTTCTTATGCATATTGACAGAGCAACCCAGAACCCGCATTAGCCAAAAACTGGCAAATGACTAACTATCTTAGCTAAAGCCCAACAAACAACCTAAATAACCATTCTTACATACAACTCGCAAACTCGTTAATCCCGACATCCCGCTTCCAGGCGAAATATCCCTTGATTTTTTTTGAAGAAAACTGTGTGGTCCCGCCGATTTCTTCCGACACGGACCACTTTTTTCGTTTCGGCAGACCCCGCGGCCGCCGGTGCGGTTCCCTCCGAAAGGCTCTGGCCATGCGCCCTTCGCACGAAAACTCCGATTGCCCCACCACCCTCCACACGGGAAATCAGGAGGGGCTGATTCTGGTTGATTTGGTGCGGGGAACACGTCTGATGCTGGATGGGCAAAGCCACCCGCACGGTTTTTCTTTGGGCCGTTCACCCGAAACAGACCTGGTTCTGTTCGATTCACTGGCCAGCCGAAAACATTGCCTTCTCAGGCCGAATGGACGGGCATGGCAGGTGGAGGACATGGCAAGCAGTAATGGAACCTGGCTAAACGGGGAGCGGGTCAAGAAGGCAGAGTTAGTTCCCGGGGATATTCTTCAAGTGGGAGAAAACCGCTTTCGTATCGATGATGCAGTGGATTCACTGAACCCCCAAGGCACACGCAATCTGTTGATCAAGCTGTTCCGGACTCATTTGCCACAGCAAAGTCGGCGGGGCGCAGCGTAGGAAAACCTTTACCAATAAAAAGCAGGCGTCTGCCATCAGGATATGGCGGACGCTTGCTTTTTATTGGTGAACACTTCAAACCGCCGGTTAGGGAGCCACTGGCTGCCAACACCACTTTCCATCCGCCCGGATCAGGGTTCCCCGGCGATGGGCACCGGAATCCAGTTCCAGCAAATCGATCAACTCGATGGCGCAATGAATCAGGGCAAAATGGTTAAAAGCGGGGTCATCCACATCCTGGATGGGGGCTGGAGCCTGCAAGGCAACATCCTGCTTGAGTGCTTCTCCCGGCACCTTTTTGGAAGCGTACAAAGCCCGGCTATGTGGAGGCGTGCGTTCCCACCCCTGACGAGCCAAAGCATCCTTGTGATGGATGGCGGCAATCGCATCCATTCGGAACTGTAGGCGCAAATTCGGGTCATAACCAACAAGGGCCACACGAGGCTGGTGGCGAATTTCTTCCACCTTGGGACTTCGGATGTCCGTATGAAATCTTACCCAATGGGCAGCAGGTTCCGCCCCACGCAGGACTACCGTTCGAACCTGGGGCCCGGAATTGTGATCCACACTGGCAACCTGCAAAAGGTGGGCCGGGTGGCGCGCATCGTGCACGCCCCCCTGCAACCACTCGCCAATTTGGCGGGCCAGACCATCCACATGGAGGTGGGGAACAAGCCAGCGCGCAGGGCTGGCGGAATTTTCGGGGGCCATTCCTGCTCCGAGGTGGCTGCCGGGCGCTTCTTTTGCCTGTTTTTCCTTCATTTTTCACTCGGCAACGTGCTATAGTTAATGAACTGTTCGAATTGGGGCATCGCATCCGCGATTAAACAAACCAGGGGCTGAGGCTTCAGCGTATAGCTTTCAGACCAACCGATCGACTGTTTTATTCCCGAGATTCCTTTCAACATGCCCGATTTGCCGGATCCCAGTACGCCGCCCAGCCCCGTGGAGGAGGCTAGCAAGGATTCGTCCGTCCCTTCGGGTACCAAGCACAGCGTGGCACGGACATCCGGTTCCAACGATGTTTCCGGCTCCAAGGCCAAGCCCATGGAATCGCCCGAGTATTCCATTCCGGGCCATGACATTCTCAAGGAACTGAACCGAGGCGGCATGGGCGTGGTTTACAAGGCGCGCCAACACGGTTTCAATCGCACCGTGGCGGTGAAGGTCATCCTTCCCGAGCGGCTTCAGGCAGGCGAGGCAACGAAACGGTTTGCCCGCGAGGTGCGTGCCGCCGCCCTGCTGCACCACCCCAACTTTGTCATGGTGTTCCAAACCGACCTGGCCGGCCCGGTCGCGTATCTCACCATGGAATATGTGGACGGCATCGACCTGAGCCGTCTGGTGAAGTTGACTGGCCCCCTGCCCATTCAGCTGGCGGTCAGTTATATCATCCAGGCCGCCGACGCCCTGCAGCACGCTTCTGACAAGGGCGTGATACACCGAGACATCAAGCCCAGCAACCTGATGGTCACCCCGTCCCCCTTGAAGGGGCTGAAGGAAGTGCCCAAACCCCTGCCCGCAACCACAGCGATGGGCACCCTCAAAATCCTGGACCTGGGCTTGGCCCGGGTGGTTGGTGACCAACAGGATGATGAAGAGGACGATTCAGGGGATCTGGCCGAACTGACACAGGCCGGTGAATTTCTGGGCACGCCCGACTACATGGCCCCTGAGCAGGCTGAAAATCCCCGCAGCGCCGATACCCGGAGCGACCTCTACAGTCTGGGAGCCACCCTGTATTACCTGCTGGCCGCCCAGCCGGTGTTTGCCGGGGGCTCCATCGTGCAGAAGCTCCGCAAGCATTTGGCCACCCCGGCCCCGCTGGTCTCCGTTTTGCGCCCGGAAGTACCCGCAGCCTTGGCGCAAATTATCGATCGTCTCCTGCGCAAAAAGCCCCAGGACAGGTTCCAAAAACCCGCCGAGCTATCCGAGGCGCTCCGCGCCTTCCTGCAGGGCCGGGCGATCCCGCTGCTAGGCGGCGAGGGGGTCAGCAAGCTTTCCGCCGCCCCCACAAAGGTACTACCACCGCTTTTGCTGCGCGCCCATGTGGCCCCGGTCAGCGCCCTCGCCCTGAGTGCGGATGGCAAATTGCTGGCAACCGGCGGGCTGGATGAGGCCGTGAAGGTTTGGGACGCAGAAACGGGACGCCCCAAGCGACCGATCTCGGGCAATGAGGGCGCGGTGAATTGCCTGGCCTTTCATCCCGATGGCAACCTGCTGGCGGGCGCATCCAGTCGCTTGTTCCATGATGACATGGGCATTCAAGTGTGGGACTTGGCATCCGGCCGCGAGGTGCGCAAGCTGACCGGGTTCAAAGCCAATGTGCAGGCCATGCGTTTCGACTCGAAGGGCAGGTTCCTGCTTGCCGGAAGCGAGGACGGCGAGGTCCGCCTCTTCCCCCTGGGGGAATCCAACTCCCCTTCCAAATTGCTGGGGAAACACCCCGGCGGGGTGATCGCGCTGGCCAGCCTTGCCACCAACCGTTTGTTGTCAGCCGGTGGCGACGGCAATGTGATGGTCTGGGATCTGGACAAGTTTGTCCCCCGTGGAAAAATCATTTTCCAGGTCGGCCCGGTGCGCACTGTGGCCATCGATCGATCGCGCAACCTGCTGCTCGCGGGTGGACAGGGGCTGGCATTGCGCGACGGGCAGGCGAACACCACCCCCCTTCTGGAGCCGCGGGTTCCGGTGAAAGTGGCCCGCTTCCTGCTGGCAGGCACCGCCGCCGTGTCCGGTGGCGACGATGGGCAGTTGCGATTGATCGACACCACCCATGGCGTGGTGGTGGAGGAGCGGCCCCTCGATTCGGCCGTCACCACCATGGAACCGATTCCCCACACCGGATCGGTGTGGACCGGTTGCGCGGACGGCACCGTCCGGCGCCTTGATCCCTTCACTCTCCCTGCCAATTAGAACGAAGCCATTTTGACTTCGACCGGGAACAAAAAAACAGGCGGGCCAGATGGCCCGCCTGTTAGCAATAGCATGAACCAGGTGGTCGGCAATTACTTGCCCTGGTTTTCCGGACGCAGGGAACGCACCACCTTGCCGGCGCGCCACATCTCGCTGTCGCGGATCTCGGCCAGTTCCTTTTCCAGTTGTTCGCGGTAGTCGGAGCGACTGTTCACCTCGAGGGTGCGGCGGGTTTCCTCGCCGGTCTTCACGCTGTGATAAAGGGACTCGAACACCGGCTTGCTGGCATCGCGGAACTTCTTGAACCAGTCCAACGCGCCCCGCTGGGCGGTGGTGGAGCAGTTGGCGTACATCCAGTCCATGCCCTTCTCAGCGATGAGGGGGTACAGGCTCTGGGTCGCCTCTTCCACGGTTTCATTGAAGGCCTCGGAAGCCGAGTGGCCATTGGCACGCAGGACTTCGTACTGGGCCAACCACAGTCCGTAGATGGCGCCCATCAGCACGCCACGCTCGCCGGTCAGGTCGCTGTAGACCTCCTTGGTGAAGGTGGTCTCAAACAGGTAACCCGAACCGATGGCGAAACCCAGCGCGCGGGCGCGCTCGGCTGCGTGGCCGGTGGCGTCCTGATGCACGGCGAAACTGGAGTTGATGCCCTTGCCCTCGAGGAACAGGCGTCGCACCGAGGTGCCGGACCCCTTGGGGGCCACCAGAATCACATCGATGTCTGCCGGAGGTACCACGCCGGTCTGATCGGCATAAACCACGCTGAAGCCGTGCGAGAAATACAGCGCCTTACCCTTGGTCAGGTAGGGTTTGATCTTGGGCCAGAATTCCTTCTGCCCGGCGTCGGACAACAGGTACTGGATCACAGTCGCCTTGTCGGCGGCTTCTTCGTAGCTGAAAAGGGTTTTGCCGGGAACCCAGCCATCGCTGATGGCCAGATCCCAGGAGCGCCCTTCCTTGCGGAGGCCGATGATCACGGGAATGCCGTTGTCGCGCATGTTCAGCGACTGGCCGCGGCCCTGCACGCCGTAGCCCAACACTGCCACCGTCTCACCCTTCAGGATGGAACGGATCTTTTCGAGGGGGTAATCCGACCGCTCGTAGACAACCTCGCGGGAATTATCGACAACGATTTCCTTCATGCTCGCCTCAGAACCAATCCCCAGTTGAACACCACTGGATTTTCAAGGCGCCGCGGGGATTGGCGCCTCTGCCTACGATTCGCGCAGGCCCACTTCTCACCCTATTTCACTGGTTTTGGGCCCGATGGATAGCGTGAATCAAGAATTTTAGGGCAAAAACCATAGTTTGCCAACTGATGGAATTCCATTTCTTAACCCAGCTTGCCCAGACCTCAAGCGCTATCATACGCTTCCACTTTCACTTCCGGAGCCATCGTTTGCCCGCTTCCCTGATCCAAAGCATCCCCAAAGCCTGGCGCGATCACCCTGCATTTGGGCTCCAGTCAGGCGATCTGGCTGGCTTGGAGGCTTTTTTGGCCCAAGAGGAGGCCAACCACACGGTCCTGCCCCCGATAGGTTGCAGGTTCAAGGCACTGGAACACACCCCACCGGAGAGCGTTCAGGTGGTGATCCTGGGTCAGGACCCTTACCACGGTGCAGGGCAGGCCCACGGTCTGGCCTTTTCCGTTTTGCCCGGGGTGGCCCTGCCTCCGTCGCTGCGCAACATCCTCAAAGAATGGCGGGATGATCTGGGCCACCCGATGCCATCCCATGGTTGCCTGGAAAAATGGTCCCAATCCGGCGTGCTGCTGTTCAACAGTGTGCTCACCGTCCGTGAGGGGAAGGCCCAGTCCCATGCCGGCAAGGGGTGGGAGGCAGTTGTGGGCGCCGTGCTGCGGGTGGTCGTGGCCCAAACCAGCCCGGTACTTTTCCTTCTGTGGGGCAACCCGGCTCGCAAACTTGCAGAACCCGTCCTGAAAGCCCCGCATGGCGCCATTGCCTGCGCCCACCCCTCCCCGCTGTCCGCTTACCGTGGCTTTCTGGGATCTAAACCGTTTTCGAGGGCCAACGCCTGGCGGGCCGAACGGAATTTTCCACCCATCGACTGGAGACTGGATTAGCGGACCGGCTTTCCGGCGGGGCCAAGAATGGCGCGCGCCTCGAGGCGGGCGAACATTTCGACAACAGCCTCCGCCCCGACCGGGCGATGGCCCACATCCTTGGCCATCAGGTTCGAAACCGTCTCGCCAAAGGCCGTGGACAGGTCCGGTCTGGAGGCGGTGACCCGGGGAACTGGAGCCTCCAGGTGCTGCTGGTGCACCTGGTCGGGATTGCCGCCCGGATAAGGCACCTTGCCAGTAGCCAATTGAAACAGGGTCACGCCCAGTGCATAGAGATCGGCCCGGCCATCGAGGGGCGGATCGTTGGAAATTTGCTCAGGCGGCATGTAGTAGGGACTTCCCAAAGCCAAGCCCTGCTCCCGCGCCCGGTGCGGATCCACCCCGCCCCACTGCGCCAAACCCAGGTCGCCGATCAGCAGGGATTTGTCTTCCAGCATGAACAGGTTGGCGGGCTTGATGTCGCGGTGGATCACACCATTTTTGTGCAGGTAAGCCAATCCCTCCGCAACCTGCAAACCGATGCGGGTCAATTCCCGCTCCGTCAGGGGTTTGTCTCGCCGCGCCAGGCGCGGGTCGCGGTCCATCGACGGAACGGGAACATATTCCAGGGCGCAGTAGGGAAAGGGCGACGCCCCCGCATCAAGCACCTGCACAATGCGCGGGTGGCGCAACCTTCCCCATCCCTTGGCCAGGGTCAGGAACTTCTCTGCCTCGGCGACCGGCCTTCCCGGGCGGTTGGGCATCACCTTCAAGGCCACCAGCCGGTCAGCGCCCAACTGACGGGCTTTGAACACCTGGGCGGTGCTACCCTGGCCAATCCGCTCGATCAACTCGTACCCGGGAACCCCCTGGCCCAGAAGGTCATCCAGCCGGGAAAGCAACCGCTGGGCCTGGTGGTTGGTGATCAATCCACGCTGGCGAAGGCGCTGCACCAAATGCCTGGGTCCCAACTCGTCACCGGGTCGGGGAGCCGCCAACTCCACCTCGTCGCTATCCACAAGCAATTGACGCACCAAAATCCCGGCCAACCGCTGTTCCTCCAAGGCGTCGACCGAAGGGCGCGTCTGTTCACTCTTTGATTTGTCAGGTTTTGGATTTTTCATGGCTGGTGGCGAAGCCCGGGATGCTTCCCGGCCCCGTTTGGGTGCCGGCAGACGGCAGATGAAAAGTGAGAAAAAAAGAAAGTGCCGGCACGCCTGATCCACACCGCAAACCGCCCCGGCTGCTTGCACATGGGCCGCGCCCGCTGCTATAATATAGCGAGATCTTCGGTCGGGATACGGGTGGGACACGGTTCCGCGCCTTGAGACCTTTGCCGCGGAATCGGAAAATCTGCCCGGGCCAGGGAATGGCCCGCTGCCCTTGTCGGCCCTGATCCTCCATCACACAGGGCCGCCAGTGGCGCGGATCCCACAGCTTCGCTGGGGGACCGTGAATGACCGCTTTGGTGAATCCGTTGGATGCCAGTGTCCTGGTGCTGAACCGCCATTTCATGGCGATTCAGGTGGTTTCGTGCAAACGCGCGTTCACCCTGCTGTGCAAGGACGCGGCGGAGGTTGTCCACCCCGAGGACGGCCAGTTTCTCACCTATGATTTCCAGAGTTGGCGGGAAGTCAGCGAATACCGGGCGCGTCACTTCCGGCAGACCGATGACGACTGGATCCGAACGGTTACCAGCGAAATCCAGGTACCCCGTGTCATTCGGCTGCTTGGCTTTGACCGCATGCCGCGTCAGGCGATCAAATTCAATCGCCGCAACATCTTCGCCCGCGACAACAACATCTGCCAGTACTGCGGCAAGAAATTCCCCACCAGCGAGCTGAGCCTGGACCATGTGCTGCCCCGCAGTCAGGGCGGCGGCAGTTCGTGGGAGAACATCGTCTGCGCCTGCGTGGCCTGCAATGTGCGCAAGGGCGGCAGGACCCCCAAACAGGCCAGCATGGCGTTGATCCGCAGGCCGGAAAAACCCAAGCGCAGCCCCATGCTGAATCAGAAACTGACCAATTCCAAGTACGAGTCGTGGAAAACCTTCCTCGACAACGCATACTGGTCGGTGGAATTGACATGAGATTACCAGGTGCGGCCTGTGAAAAAAGAGAGGCCCGGGGCATCCACCCCGGGCCTCTCTTTTTTTCAGGTTGTTTCGGTCAGTTCACCGCGCCACTCAGTTTTTGGCCCTCGGCCAAAATGGCCTCGCGGTCCTCCACATCCACCCCGTCCAGCACCGAGTTGTCGATGTAGACGCGCTGCTTGCCGGGACGCCATTCGGGCCCCAGCACCTCCACCACCGTGGGGTGGACCTTGGGTTTTTCCGGAGAGACAAAGTACCCGTGCACCTCCACCGCGTGGCGCAGGTATTCGGGATACCGGCACAGCATGGTGTGCAACTGGTGCAAACGGTAGTGAGGCACCGAGGCGAACAGGTGGTGCGGCAGATGGTAGTCCATGCCGGCGGGGAAGACCGCATACCGCAGGAAGGGATTCACCTCAAAGACGCGCGTGTTCGAGATCCAGCCGCGGCCTCCGTTGCCGTGCTGCACAACCTGGCGCAGCATCATGAACGAGCTGAACGAGGTGAAGATGGGCACGATCCACAGGGCCACATAGTACAGGGGCGCGCGCCAGTCACCCAGCACCGCCCACAGGGTGAAAGCCCCCCAGATCAGCATGATCTCGCTGATGCGGATGGCCATGGAAATCGCCGGCGAAACGGGCGGATGGAGCCTGGCACCCGTGAAGCAGCGCTCGGGCATGTTCGGGAAAATCAGCCAGGCCATAACAGCCAGCACTGCGGGGGAAAGCGCCAGCCAACGCACCCAGCCGAACCCCTCGAACAGCATGGGCACATACAGGCCCAGTCCGACCATCGCCACATTGCCGAACACCATGGCGATGCCGATATTCACGGCGGTGTAATCGGGCACCACGCCAGGCTTGTGGTAGGGGCTGTTGCCCGAGCCGGTGGCGCTGAACTGGGCGCGCACCAGCATGAATTTGAGGACATTGGGAATCCAGAACTGGCTCAGCAGAAAGCCGATGAAGCGCTGGCGGCTGACCGGGAAATTCAGCCAGTGCCCGCTTTTGCGCATCTGGAACACGTCCGGATCGCGCTCGGGATCGTTGACAAACTGGTGATGCGCCAGGTGTTGCAACCGGTACAGATGTGTGTTGCTGTACAGGGGAAACATGCAGAAGATATCGCTGACCAACTCGTTCAACAGGCGATTCTTGAACAGGATGAAATGCGACCCCTCATGGGCCAGGCCGGTCAGTTGATGCTGGTTGGCCCCCATGGCGATGACGGCGAGCACATAGACCGGAATGCACCATGCCCAGTGCAAACCCCAGTTGGCATGTTCACGGTAGAAAATCACCGCTCCGGCAAACACCAAGATGATAAAGAACCAAGCCCGAGCCAGGTACAGCCAGTTGGTGAGATTGTCGGTTTGGCGAAGGCGCTGGATTTCTTCTTTGAAGACAGGATCCTTCAGCGCCTTGTCGAGGGTTTCCTCGGCTAGGGCCAGTTCGCTCATGGCAGACAGCTCCTTGGGCTTGGGGGCTCATACCCATCCAACCCCAAAGCCCGCACCCAAACAACAACAGTTGAACACACCCCCTCTAAGAGTAGGTGGGTGAATGATCAACTTTTCAGTTTTTTCTTGCGGATTGGCCCCCCTGCCAGCCGGTTACCACCCTGTGGGATCAGGCCGATACCCGCACGCCCCCCGCCACTTGCATGCGCTGATTGGCCTGCTTGGCGGCTTCCAGGAGGGCTGCGGCGGTGTTTTGGTCACCCCGGCCGGCTGCTTCCCGGGCTGCCTGGAGCAAGGCCCCCGGATTGTTGGGATCAATCCCCGCCGGTAGCCCCGGAATGGAAGGCTGGGCAGACTGAGGGGACAGAGAAGGCTGAGCAGCTGGAGCGGGAGCGGCAGGAGCGGCTGCCGCCGCCTTGGGCTCGCCCAAAGCGCGAGCCTGTCCCTTGTGGTTGGAGATCAGTTCGCGGTGCTTGTTGTTGAGGTCGGCGTTGCCCTTCCACACATGGAGATGCTCGATGACCCCGGGCTCCCCCGGGTTGTTTTGGTTCACGCTGCCGGCGGCCAGAATGCTGTGATCCACCAGCAGAACGGTGGACATCACCCGGGATTCCTGGCCGATATACGGGCAGCCGCCGGCACCCACCAGCGCCTGTATTTCCGCAGCGGAGGTTTTTTCGGCACCCTGGGGCAGGAGCACCTCCACCGCCACGCCGCGCCCTGCCGCCCCTACCAGCGCCTCCATCAACCCCTTAGACTGAAGGGAGGGGGTCAGCAGCAGCACTTCTTTTTTCGCCTTGCACACCTGCGCGGCCAGCACGGTGGCACAACCACCGGCGGGAGCAAAGTAGGTTTCCTGGCTTTTGAAAAAGCCGAGGGGCTTCAACGCTAACTTCCCGAGGAATTGAGCCATGTAGGCACCCGAGGCCCCCACCCCGACCAGCATCCAACCTGTTGGCGTCAACATGGCAATACCCCCACCCCAGATTCCCGGTTCGTACTTGGGGGCAGACTATGCCGTTGGCCCAGCATGGAAGCAAGGCGGAATGGCTGGGTCGGGGAAGCTGAAATTACCCATTTTCATAGTTCATGCCGTGGGGCGGGCGGGTTACCATCTAGTGCCGGTTCGTTGCCAACCCTCCGCTCCGGCTTAAACTCATTTCCTCCCCACTGTGCGGAATTCTTGCCATGACAACCCCTTCCCTGCCCCCCTCCCGCGGCAATCTCTCCCGCCGGGGATTCCTGGAGCGATCTACTCTAACCATGGCCGCCGCCGGCTTGCCGCTGTGGTTCTCCCAACGGGAAGCTCGCGCCCTGCTGCAGGAAGTGAGCGGCCAGGGTAAACCCGATGGCCTCACCATGGGCGCCATTGGCATCGGCAGCCCGCAAAGCCGCGGTCGGGCCATCTACAACGATGCCCGCAAGAACAAGCTGATGCCGGTGCGCTATGTGGCCGCCTGCGATGTGGATGCCCGTCACCTCAAGCGCGCGGTGGAAACCGACCTGCCCAAAAACGGCGACATGAATGCCAAGGGTTATGCCGATTTCCGCGAACTGCTCGACCGGAAGGATATCGACGCGGTCACCATCGCCCCGCCCGACCAGTGGCACGCCCTCATCGCCATCGACGCGCTGAAAAAGGGCAAGGATGTCTATCTGGAGAAGCCCCTCACCCTCACCATCGAGGAGGCCATCGCGCTGGAGAAGGTGGTTGCCAAGACCGGCCGTGTACTGGCCACCGGCAGCCAGCAACGCAGCGACCGGCGGTTCCGCCTGGCCTGTGAACTGGTCCGCAACGGCCGCATCGGCAAGGTGGTCCGTGTCGAGTGCCGCATCGGTGCCAACCCCAAGGGCACCTTCAAGCCTTCCGCCCCGCCCGAAGGCCTTGATTGGGATTTCTGGCTCGGGCCGTGCCCCAAGGTGGAGTATGTGACCGAGCGCTGCCATTACCAGTACCGCTGGTGGTACGAGTATTCGGGCGGCAAGCTCACTGACTGGGGAGCCCACCATCTCGATATCGCCCAGTGGGGCCTTGGCACGGACGACACCGGCCCCATCTCGGTGCACGCCACGGGCGAGGCCCCCAGCGGTAAGCCCGACAGCTACAACTGCCACCCCACCTTCCGCGTGGAATACACCTACGCCAACGGCGCCAAGGTGATCGCCAGCGACACCACCCTGCCCGATACCGTGGGCGACAAGGACACCAACGGCATCCTTTTCGTCGGGGATACCGGCAAGTGGATCTTTGTCAGCCGCGGCAAGATCAGCGCCAGCGACCCCAAGCTGCTGGAGGAACCGCTGAAGGATGACGCCATCAAGCTGGAGGTCTCCAACAACCACATGGAAAACTTCCTCGGCTGCGTGAAAAGCCGCAAGAAGCCGATCTGCCATGTGGGCGTGGGCGCCAGCTCGGTGATCATTTGCCACCTGGGCGTGATCGCCCTGCAGGTGGGCAAGAAATTGACCTGGGACCCCGCGACCAGGCGCTTCGCCGAATCCGAGGGGAACGCGCTGATCAGCCGGCCGATGCGCGCACCCTGGAAGCTGGAGGTCTGAGTTCCAGCGTGGGCCAGCGCGACGCCTGGGCAAGCGTTTCCGACGACGAACTGCTGGCGCGGTGCGAGGTGGACCTCTACCGCGCCAGCGGTCCGGGCGGCCAGAAACGCAACAAGACCTCCAGCGCGGTGCGTCTGCGCCACCTCCCCAGCGGCCTGCGCGTGATTGCGGAAGAGAGCCGCTCGCAACACGAGAACAAGGCCAAGGCACTGAAGCGCATGCGGCGGGCCCTGTGGCTGGAACTGCGCGAACCCCCGCCCGAGGGAGACCTAGCTGCCCATCCGACGGTGACGGCCGCCCGTGACCGGAACGGCGCGCTGTGGGTGGGCGCAAGGGATCCGCGTTACCTGCCCCTGGCCGCCCTTCTGCTCGACACGCTGGAAGCCCACGGTGCCCGCATGGCGGAAACGGCCGGGCGTTTTGGTATCGGCTCCGCTGCCCTAGCGGACCTTTTGAGGGCGGATGAGGATGCGTGGAAGGAGACCTGCCGGATCCGGCAGGCGCACGGGCTCAAGGCCTTGAACTAAAGCCCATCCCGATGCTTTTACCTTTTGGCTTTTAGCTTTTAACCTTCAGGCGTCGCTTCCTTCTCCACCGTGCGGTGCAGGATCAAAGCCCCCAGAATCTGTCCCACGCCAAAGGTGCCGGCCATCAGCCAGGGTGAAAACGCCCAAGCGCCTTTTCCCACCATCAGGCACAGGCTACCGGAAGCGAGATAGTAAGCGCCCACCCAGCGCACCGGACGCGGCAGCAACGGAACGGAGGAAAACACACCCAATCCGAACAGGAGGCTCCACAGGCCGGGCAGCATCCAACCGCTTTCCGGTGCCTGGAACATCAGGCTCATGGTGACAACCGCCCCGGCGGCAAAGCTCGGCAGCAGTTTCTGGATGGCCAAAACCGTCAGACGCTGGCCCAGAGGTGTCGGGGCCTGCGACCATTGGTACCAAAACTCCGCCCCGATGATGAGCAGGTTGACCAGAGCCACTCCCACCCAGTAATTGATGTAGAGATTCAGGTTATTGTCTGGCTGGGGGAGATAGTCGGCCTGCACCGAAGCCGCGGCAAAGCCCAAAAAACCGGTCAACCCGACCGAGTGCGACCGGTACCCCCGAAAGGTGGTGAAACTGCCCACCTGCGCCCGCAGGGCCGCCACATCACCCGCCACATCCCTGCTTTCCATGGGCACTTCCTTGCGCCTTATCCAAACGGCCAACTGGCTGGATCGGCTTGATCGGGCACAGTACCCGGCGCCAATCGACAGGGTCAAGCGTCTGGCAGGTATCCCCACCCAGGCCACCCACCCGTTAGAATAAACTTCTCCCCTTCAGGAAGGCATGGGGTTCAGGCTGGAAACACCGGGCAAGGAGCGCCGCATGGAACCGGTCAATTTCTCTTGGGTGGTCCCCGGTCAACTGGCCGGGTTCTCGCGCCCTAGGCAACCGGAATCGCTGGATTGGTTGCGGTCGCAAGGCGTTGAGCTGATCCTCACCCTGACGGAGACCCCCCTTCCCCGCGCCTGGGTGAATGACGCCGGCATCCTGATGGTGCACGAACCCATCCCCGACTACCACGCCCCCACCTTGGAGCAACTGGAGCGCTGCGTCGAATCCATCCACAAGGCGCACGCCCAGAAAATGGGCGTGGGCGTCCACTGCCATGCCGGCATCGGCAGGACCGGCACCATCCTGGCCGCCTTTCTGATCAGCCAGGGCAAGACCATGCGCGATGCCCTGCGGGAATTGCGCGCCATGCGTCCCGGGTCGGTGGAGACCAACGAACAGGAAGATGTGCTGGTTGCATTTGAGGGATTGAAGAAGGACGGATGAGCAAGGCGGGTTTGCCCATCGGCCATCCACTCTCGGCGCATGCCTTGGACTGTCGGCAAGGAAGGCGGATCGGCGAAATTGTTTGAAACCAACCGCCCCGCCGGGTCGATCAAGATGGTTTAATGCGTTTAGGGTTTTTGCCTTGCCCCTTTCGCCTGAGGGTCAACATGACGGTGCCTGGCCCCATGACCCTGCTGAAAAACCACCCCCTGCTGGCCAGCACGGACCTGGACCAGGTGCGTGAGGTCACGGGAAAGCTATGGGCCAAGCATGAGGTGGCCGTGAATGGCCGAAAGCCATTTCAGACTCTGGTCAACTGCTTCCAAACAAAGGACATCAGCCTCAGCTATGTGGATTGCCCCACCCCGCTGCGGGTAGCCTGCGCCTCGGCCTCCGGGCACTACATGGTGCACCTGAACCTGGGAGGTGGTGCCGAACACCGGATCAACGGCAACCCGGAGATCAGCGACCGCGGCCGGGCGGTTATTTTTGGGCCCCGGCAGAATTTGGTGATGGTGGCTCGGCCCACCCGGGCCCTGATTTTTGGGCTTTCTCCAGAGTGGCTGGAAAAAGCCTTGTTTAGCCGCGGTTTGCCCGAGAGCAGTTCCCCCCGGTGGATCTCCGGTTTCAACACGCGCACAGGGCGGGGACACGCCTTACGCAGGCTATGCCTGCAAACGGCCCGCGATCTCGACAACCCCGCCAGCCTTCTGCGAACTCCCCCTTTCTTCGCCCATGTGGAAAGCCGTCTGCGCCAGTTGCTGCTCGATTGCCTTCAAGAGTCGGCACCCGGCGGGGAGCAACGGCCTCCCATAGACCCAGGCCTGGGCCGGCTGATGACGCTGGAAGGCTGGATGGCCGAGCACCTGCACCTGCCGCTGGGCATCGATGAGCTTGCCGGCCAGGTCGGGCTGAGCCCCCGAGCGGTGCAGTTGGCATTCCGGCAGCACCGGGGTGTCACCCCCCTGGAATTCCTGCGCACCCTGCGTCTGGATGAGGCGCGCAAGAGGCTGGCTAGCGGCACAGGCCTCTCCGTGGCCGAAGTGGCCGGTAGCCTGGGCTTCACCCATCTGGGGCGGTTCGCTGGGCATTACAAGCAACGATTTGGCGAATCCCCGGCGCAAACCCTGCGCAGGCATGCAGGGCCATAAAATCGAACCCTTTATCCAGATAACGAAAAAACCCATCGAAAACTAAGCAAAACTATCCAAAAGGCGAAAAAATCGCTGCCATTTCAAGAAAGCTGTCCATAAAACGCATTT
>DKBS01000189.1 GCA_002451275.1 Planctomycetaceae bacterium UBA6894
GCCGCGCCACCACCGAGGAGGCCTGAACGCCCCAGGCGAAGCCGGTCTGGGAGCTGATGATGTTGCCCTGGCCGAACCGCCGGCCGCCCTCGGCGACCAGCGCCTTGGGACCCTCGACGTCGCCGAGGATGAACGAGCGGTTGATCTCCAGGGAGCCCTGGTACATATTGCCACCCTCGAAGCGGACACCCTGGTCGGCGCCGCTGGAGTTGCCGGTGAAGGCCGAGGTGTTGACCACGGTCGTCCCGCGCAGGGCGTACAGGGCGGCACCCGCGTCGGTGGTGGAGTTGTCGCGGAACAGGGAATCGCTGATGGACACCGTGCCCCCATCGTTGCAGATGGCACCGCCCAGGCCCGAACCATCCAGGCCCAGGGTTTCTTCCCATGCTTCAAAGCCGGTCACGCGCACCGTGCGGGCGCTGTCACCAAAGAAGGCGTTGGCCAGGTTGGTGAAGAACTCGGGTGAGCCAAGGCCGCCCTTGCCGCCGGCGGCCGTGTTGCCGGTGAAGGTGGTTCCGCCATCGATGGTCAGCATCGACCCGGGCGCATTGTAGATGGCGCCACCCAGGCCGGAACCACCACCGCCACCTGCTGCGACCCTGCCGGTCACCGTGTACTCCGTCGGGTCATCCCCCAGCGTGTAGGTCAGAGTGACCGGTATGGTCTTGCCACCCTTGCCGCCCAGATAGCCACCGCCCATACCGCCATTTATTGCGGAGCCCGACTCCCCGAAGGGGCTACCACCCGCGCCGTTCAGCTCGGTATCGGAGACAAACCCGTTCCAGCCTGGTCCACCATCGCCGCCCAGCGCGCTGTTACCGATAAAGTGAATCCCATTCAGGTTCAGTTTTCCTTGGTTGAGGATTGCCCCGCCCAGGCCTGCACCGCCACCGCCGGCAGAGCGGACCCTCTCCCCGCTGTCACCACCTTCGCCACCAGTGCCGACGACCGAGAAGCCCTGCAACGTCAGCCCCTCGATGAGGGCCTCCACGCCGGACATCACATGAAAGGCCCGGAAATCCTCGGTGGAATCAGTGTTGGACTGGGCGGCACGCAGCGTGATACCCAGGTCTCCGCCCAGAATGCGGATATTCTCCTTCAGGATGAACGCCGTCGGCCCGAACAGGGATTTTTCAGACGGGGCATGCTGAACCAACAGCCATATCTTGAGATTCGGATTCCAGACATAGAAGTTTGCGACGGGGGTTTCCTCGGGCCGGGCAAGATCGATCGTGGCCCCGCGCAAGCTGCCATCGAACTCGATAGTGCTCAAGAAGCCCGTGTTGGCCTGCCGCACCAGCTCATCCAGGCTTCCCTGGTTTCCCTTTTCGGTGGTACGCACCACTCCCACCGAATCCACCTGAATCGGATCGAGATTCATGATGGTATTTTCCGATGTGCTGAAACGGATGGTCCTTCCCGTGGGGATCCCAGGCATTTCGCGCAGCCGGTTGCCAAGGAAGGTGGATCCTGCGAAGTCGAGGCTAAGGGTGTAATCCCCCGCATTCTCCACCGGCACCTCGTATTGACCCAGGTTGTTCGTGGTAACGCGCAGGACCCGCCCATCGGCAGCGGTGAGGAGAACGCCCAGGCCCGAGACAGGTTGGCGGAAGCTGTCATCATCGCCATCGACACGCAGGTCCCCGGTCACAAAAACCGAGCCGCGGAGGATTCTCTGGGTGGGGCGCATCGCGAAGTCGACAGTGACCGGCCCGCGGGACAGGTCGACCACGCGCCGGGCGGGGGAGCCATCCGAAGGGGTGAAGGCGCGCGGCACCGCATAGACCACAGCCACCTGGCTGGGATGGTTTGGAACGTGGAGGGAGTATTGGCCGTTTTGGTTGGTGATGGATCGGGGCTCATTATCCTGCCAGACGCCATCGTCATTCAGGTCGGCAAATACGGGAATCCCGGCGTAACCGCCTTGGGTATCGCGCAGGGTGCCCTCAATGTCGCGGACCACGCTGAATGGCCCGGCGGCCATACCGCGCACGGGCGTGTCCATCCCCCCACGGCTAACAGCGCCAATAAGCCACAGGCTGCCTTGCGGCAACCGGGAAGCATCCCAGCGGATATCGGTGGACCAGGTGCCATCGGAATTCACTGCCACACGGATGGAGTCGGCTGATCCGCTGCCATCGGCAAGCGGGACAAAGTACTGGGTTTCGCCTTTCCAGGTGGTGGCGTAGGCCAGGGCCACCTCTACCTCCTTCAGGCGCGGGTCATTCACCCGCCCGGAGAGCCTGGTCAACTGGATCCCCGCATCCATACTGCCCGGAATGAGCGGTGTATCCACAACCGGCAATTCGGTCTTCCAGATGCAAGCGACGTCCGGATTGGTACCCGACTCTCCATTATCAGGGTCAACCAGTTCCACCTTGCTGCGCAGCACGCCGTAAAATTGGATGCCCCGGGGCAGGTACTTCCCAGTGGTGGAACTGGCCGCGAATGTCAGCGAGGCGGTGCCGGTCAGCGGATTGAATTCTGCCTCACCCACCTCGAACCGAACCCCATCCACCGGGTTCAGATACAACCTCAGGGATTCGCGCCAGTCGGGCTGATCTGCATAGCCCAGCGGGCGGAAAGTGATGGTGTAGATCGCCCGGGTGATGCGCAGATCGACCGGGCCCGGATTACCAACCTGGTCGGTGCCGACACCGGGGGAGGTGCCACTGTACCCGAAGGCCTGTTCCCAAGCGGTATCGAGATCGGGGTCGCCCTGACTGGTTTCAGAATACGTACCGCCCAGATCGACCTGGCTGAGGAGTTTGGAGCGGATGGCCAGACCACGGGGCAGATACTGTCCCGCCAACGGCACAGCCCGCAGGCCGATGGTGCCGTAGCCTGTCGATGGGTCGAACTCAGCCGGCATCGGCTCAAACGTCACACCAGGAACCGGTTCGGCCACGAAGGCCATCTGCGGCAGCCACTGGGCCGAGTTGGACCAGGCTGCCGGGTCCTTGACGCGGAAGCGCGCCTGGTAAAGACCTGTGGTCACCTCGGTCTGGGGCACCGGCTTGGATTGGCCGGCATACTCCCACGCGTGATTCGACTGGATGCCGAGTCCACCCATCACCCTCGGCCCCATGGGAGACGCCAGCATCGAGGTGGAGCGGAGAACTGGGGTGTCCATCAGCGCCATGGAGTTAAAGACGGTGGGTTGCACATTGGCGTTTTTCAACTCGCGGTTGATGTCGGCTTCCTTGAGGAGATCGAAATTGACCGAGGACTTGCTGAAATCCACCTTCAGGCCATAGGTGAAATCCTTGACCCAGGCGTCCAAGTTACTCCAACCCATCACAAACATCTGGCTCTTGGCCGGATTGGCGACCAGCAGAAAATCGGCGGCAGCTAGTTTCTTGCCACCGATGACCAAGACTTCATCCGGAATCTTCAGGGCGGCGTAAGCGCGCATCACCAGGCCGTTGGCGTCGCTAAAGGATAGCCTTCCGCCCGCCATAAACACGCCACCCAGAAGTGAAACATTCACATCCGCGTAGTATTCCCCCTTGCCCCAGTCGAGCAGGATGGTACCGGTGCCCTTGCCCAGGACACCTGACCATTTGGGGGCGGTCAGGGTGCCCGAGTTGATGGCGCCCAGGTAGGCATCGACCTGAAGACGCAGGCTGTTGGGGTCGAGCGTGAACGAGCCGACGAACTGGGCGATGGTGGCCTTCTTGCCCAGGATGTCGACCTGGGAGCCCACCCCGATGCCCATGCTGCCCGAGATGATGATCTGGTCGAGGTTGGTCAGGTTCTTGATGCTGCCGCTGATGTAGTTGATGAGCAGCGGGGTGCCCGGGATGTTGATGCCGGTCTGGGAGGCCAGGGTGACCGAGATCAGATCGATGTTGCCATGGACGAGCTGGAATTCCCCTCCCGCGGCCACCCCACCGGCGATCGGCAACTGAACGGCGCACTTGGCGTACACGCTCCAGTTGGTGTCGTCGCGGTTGATCGTCAGCTTGGCCTCGTCAATGCCGAACGAGCCCAGGGAGATCTTCTCCAGGTTCAGCGTGAGATTCTTGATCTCCCAATCGTTGTCGCGGATCAGCAGGCCGGGTGCCTTCTGGGTGCCCAGAGACAGGCCGACCGAGAAGACGTTGGTAAGCTTAACACCGCCGTAGATGGCCCAGGTGTCCTTGGCGCCGTCATAGGTGAAGCCCGCTCCCGCCGACTCGAACTTCAGGGCGCCCACGCCAAAGCTGCTGGTCAGCGCAGCGCTGGCGTAGGTGATGGCGCCGTTTTCGAGGCGGATGCCCGGGTTGTCGAAGCTGGTGCCGAGCGCGAAGCCGAACTCGTTCGTGCCCACCTTGATGTTCATCCCGCCGAACAAATCGAGCTGGGCCTTGGCCCGCTGGTAGCGGAGGCCGGCCGCGCCGGAAGGCTTGAAATTCAGCGACTTGAGGTCGAACGCGGCTGTGATCGCCGCCGAGAAGTTCTCCACCTCACCGTCCACCAGCTCGATACCGGGGCTGCTCAGGTCGACTGTCACGCCTTCCTTGCCGGAACCGGCGCCGTCGAAATCCAGCACGCCCTTGCCGGTGATCAGCAGACGCTGCCCCTTGTCCTGGGTGGCGGCGGCGTAGGAAATGCCCGCCTTGGTGAAATCCAGCGAGAGGCCGCCATCGTATTTGGTGTTGGCGTTGGCGTCGGTGAAGGGCTCGCCCTTGTCCCACACCAGGTTCTGGTTGGTGTCGGTGTACGCCTCACCGCCAAAGCCCAGGTTCAGCGTCAGGAACGCCGAGAAATTGCGCAGCTCGTTGTTGACGATGACGATGCCCGTGGCGTCGGTCTCCAGCTTGCCGAAGAGGGAGCCGGCGCGGACGCTGGCCCCGCCGCTGAGCGTCAGGCTGCCCTGCGTGTCGGAGTAGACGGCGGCCAGGTCCTCCACCTTCAGCGCGATGGCCGCCTTGCCGGCCTTGTCCTTCTGCAGCGGCAGCTCTCCCGAAAGCTTGAAGCTGAGCGAGTCGAACTGGCCCTCCTTCCAGACGATGCCCGGGGAGGGGAAGGAGGCCGTCAGCTTGCCACCCAGCAGTTCAAGCGACGCCGAGCCGGAGATGGCGTAGCGGTTGACAGCTCCGTCATACGCGAAGCCCATCGACTGGATCTGCACCGGCGCCCCTGCGATGACCAGCGAGCCGGTGCTGACGGTGGCGGCGATGACCGAAACCTCGCCGTCCTTCAGCGTGATCGAGCCGCTCACGCCCACCAGCTTCTTGTTCTTGGCGTTCTCGCCCGTCGCGCCGGCCGCGGGCGCCAGCGACACCGTCGCGTCGCCGGCCAGCCTGAGCAGGTCGTCGGCGCGCTTGTACTCGAACCGGTTGCCCGTGCCCAGCGTCACCACGGCGCCGCCCACGGTGAACTCGCCGTTGGCGTTGGCTGTCAGGCTCTGGAACTGGCCGTCCTTGAAGCGGAGGTCGCCCTCGGCCAGGCCGACTTGGGTCTTGTTCACCGTCACGCTGGTCTTGCCGGCGATACGCAGGGAGTTGTCGGTGTAATCCAGGTCCAGGTTATCCAGCGACAGGGTGACGGGGGAGGCCTTGGTTCCGAGCTTGGCGCTGCCGGTAACCTGGCCCTTGATGCGGGTGCCCGAGTCGGAGAACTCGGCCCCGGTTTCCGGCAGGGAGACGGTGAAGACGTTGCCGCCGAAATCAACGGTGGAGCTGCCGGTCAGCCGGAAGGTGTTGGCCGCGGCAAGGTAGGCGAAGGTGAGGGAATCGAGGCTGAACTTGGCCCCCGCGATATCCATCCCCCCCTCGACGGTGGCCTGCAGCGTGGTCACCTTGCCCCCGGTGATCTCGATCAGCGCGCCCTTCAGGCGGAAGAAGGTGCCGTCGGTCTCGGAGCCCAGGGTCAGGAGCTTGGTGTCCCCCGACAGGGTCAGCTTGTCAGCGTCGCGGTCGTAGACGGCTGCCAGGGAGCCCAGTTCCACATCCTGGCCGGAGATCCGCAGCGAACCGGTGAACTTGAGGTCGAGCGATTCGACGCCCCTGTCGGAGAGGACCAGACCGCTGTTCAGCAGCTCGGCGGTGACCTTGTTGCCGCCAATATCCAGCGTGGTGGCGCCGGTCAACTGGAAGCTGTCCGAGGTGCCCTTGGCCGGATCGCCGGCCACGAACCGGCCGGTGAGATTGTTCAGGTTCAGCTTGGCGCCGAAGATGTTGAAGTCACCCGACAGTTTCAGGTTCACTTCCAGCAGCTTCAGACCGTTGGCCACCAGGCCCCGCGGGCCGACGAACTCGAACCTGAGCGTCTGCCCGCCGAAGATCGCCTTGCCCTTGGCGCTCTCCACCCCCTGCTCATTCTCCTCGAAGGGCAACATCTTGAACCGTTCCACGAGAAACTGGAACCCGGAGGTGCGGAAGTTGACCCCGGTGTATTTGCCCTGCAGGAAGAGCATCAGGTAGCCGAAGACGTTCTCCAGCGTGGAGGCGTTGAGGTCGGGGGTGAACTCATAGGAAGACTGCACGGCGAAATCGTGCTTGAAGGCGGCCGGCTTGGCGTAGTCGATGCCGGTGAACAGCTTGGAGTCCTCGCCCTCCTTCGTGGCGCCGATGGTGGTCTTGCCGCCGTCGGCGGTGCCCTCCAGCTTCAGTTGCACCTCGGTGCCGTATTCCTCCCACAGCGTGATGGAGTAGTTGCCCTCATCATCGGTCACGAAGACCAGGAGCTGGCCGTCGGGCAAAAGGACGGCTTTGCCGTCCTTGTCCAGAAGGAGCAGCTTGGCGCCGGCGGCGCCACGTTCATCGGCGTCGCGCTTGTTGTTCTGGTTGGTGTCTACGTACAACTGGCCGGCCAGCGTGGGGTTGGAGTATTTGGCGTTGAAGTCGGGCACGGTGGTGACCGCCTCGGAGCCGCGGGTCACTGTGATGAGGGAGGTGCCCGCGACCGGCAGACGGTTTTCAGGCAAGTCGAACCCGACCTGGTGGCTGCCGGGCGCCACATCGAAGAAGTAGTACTCGCCAGCCTTGTTGGTCAGCGTGTTGGGTTCCTCCAGAGTGTCACGGACGCCATTGCTGTTGGTGTCGATGTAGGTTTCGCCGGTATCGAACACACCATTGCCGTTGGCGTCGGTGAAGGCTTCAGGTAGGTCAAACTTGCCGTTGTTGTTGGTGTCGAGGTAGACGGTCAATCCTTCGTAGGGCACGGCCGGGCTGATGTTGTCGGTCACCACGGCCTTGCCGGCCAGTTGCACCGAAGGGGTGAAGCGGTAAAAGCCACTGAAGGTGGCAAGGTTGATGTTGTCATTGATCTGGAAATAAATCCATTTGGGAGTGGTGGACATGCCCTTCTCACTCCAGGTGACGGTGCCGGTGCCACCTTGGAATTCCTTCAGCGTGAGGTTGGCCGTGGCGTCTTTTAGGGTTCCATCAGCATTTGCCAAGGATGGAGCTGTTCCAGCCCGAAGGGTGTTCAACCCGGCACTGGCACCTACCGGGAAATACCGGCTGCCATTGGCGGAGCCTTCCACGGATTCCACCTCGGGCACGAAATCCGGCAGCGTGGGCAGCTTCAACATGGTGGCTGTGATGGGCCCGGTCCCGAGGGCCGGCATTTGACCCAGCGTGACGGCCTCATCGGCGCTGAACGCCTCATAGTAGTCGTAGGCCTTGCTGGTAGCGTCTTGGGGCTGCTGCTTTTGGGCGAAGCCGTTGAGGATGAGCGTGGCGGTGAAGACATCGCCGACGGCACCGCCACCCGCATCGGACAGCAGCTTCACCTTCGCCTTCTGTGCCCAGAGGGGCTTCACCTGGTCGGGCGCCGCGGAGACAGTGGTCCCGCCCGCAAGGATGGTCACTGAGGTGCCCACCGCCTTAACCACGCCCACCTGGGCAGCCTTGTCGGTGTTGAAGAACAGCACCTCGGAGCCCACGGCGCCGGCGAAGGGTGTCTCCACCTTCTGGTTCTTGATGTCGAACTGGTCGAAGCTATTTTTCTCGACCACCCAGGCGTCGGCAGAGAATCTGTAATTGGTATTGCCGGTATTGCCGCCAACCTCACTGGACCACTCGCCCGTGCGCTGAATCACCCAGCGGCTGGCAGCGATTTCGGCCTCCTCGGCCACCAGCATCGAGACGGTGCCGTTGTCGCGGGTCTGCGTCGAAGCGTTGGCGGTGTAGGTGAAGCTGGTGGTGTTGGTGAAAGAATTGATCTTGTATGGCACCTGTTGACGGTTGTTGATTGTGACTGTGGGGTAGGCAACGATGAAATCAGTCAAACCGGTGGGCCCGATCGGGAATTGATTAGTGCCAACCGTCACTGTTTTCGAGGTGTCCCACTTGGCATTGGCGTAACGGTTCACGCCCTGGGAATTGTCCACACCGGTCAGATAATCATCAGGCTTGGCGGTTATCTTGTCCAAAAATGTCTGGTAGTCGGCGGGTTTAGAACTTGGCAGGTAGAACATGGAGTTCTGCTTCAACCCCACCTTGATCTGAACGGTGGGGTTTTTGATTCCCAATGACGCGAAGGTTTTTGCGAGGTCCACCCTGGAGGAGGTGTTGGGGAAAATGTCAACGATGATCGAACCCAGGGTATAGCCTTTGCTGTCCGGGGCGCCCAGTTCCACCCGGGTGGTGTAGGACACCTTGCTCAGCAGGTCTGTCTCACCATCCTTGACCGAGGGAACGGTGACCTCGATGTCCGACTTCTGCAGGGAGTTGGCGTAGGTCGTCCCGGCCGACGCGATTGCCGTGGTGACGAAGGGGATGGTGACGCTGTACCGCAAGGACTGCAGCGCGGTGGCATCCGTGGGAATGGCCACATCCTGGGTCTGGCTGTATTTGAAGGGGCTGCCAGCGATAAAGGAGTCCCTCAGGGCGATCAGCTCGTTGACCTTGTTGGTGGAGGTGACCCAAATGGTTTCGCTCTTCAAGAAATCGTAGCCCACGCCCACCGTCTTGTTGAAACCGACGATTTTCAATTGTGCCCAGGCAGCAAAGAGCTTTTTGCTGCTGGTAACCAGGTACATCGCCGTGCCGCCGACATCAATCTTGTTGACGGGCCACCAGTCGAACATCCCGTTGGGAGTGGGCTTCACCGTCACGTTGCCATAAAGCAGCAATTCACCATTCTTGTAAGACAGGATGACCTGCCCGCTGATCAACTGCATCAGGCTCATGGTGGCGGTGACTTGGTAGGTGTTGTTGCTCGGGTCGATCAACAAAACACCGGTTCCATTGCCAGCCAAAGCCTTCCACTTGGCACCTGTGGCTGCGCCGCCCATCGGATCCCACAAGGCACCGAGATAGAGGTTGACGGTACCCGTGAATTTGAAAGGATTGACGTTGAAGACAAGGTTGCCACTGACCAAAGCAGGGTAAACCATCACTGGGCTGTCGCCTTTAAGCCAGGGGATTCGCTTGCCAAATCCGATTTCCATATTGCCAACAATGGCCCAATTTCCGTTGGGGTCCGTCAGGTTTTGCACGCCCCCTGAGATGGAAACTAGATAGATCGGATACGGCCCGAATGGGATACCGTCAAATGTTGTGCTGAGGGGGTCAGCGCGCCAACCCAAAGTAAGGCCGTCCAATTGGGTGTCGCTGACACCGGTGGCCTTGTCTTGGGTGGTTTTGAGCGCGAAGGTGCCCTCAATCATACTGCCAAGAATCCTGACCCCGGCCTTGCCGCTCCAATTGGTGGTTTCTCCGATCTTTTTCACAGAAAATTCAATGTCGCTGAGCCCGAAAGAGCTCAAGCCTATAGCTGGAATCTTTAATGTGACGTCATTGAACGCCACGTTGGTCAACCAGTTGCCTTTCCCATCGTCGTAGGAAACCAAGAACAATCCCGGTGCCGCACGTGTGCCCAAGGAGGCAGAGGCTACCTTGTTCTTCCAGAATTCTACCGCCAGTGTGCCGTATAATCCCACTTTCCAATTGGTGTCTGGTGTTCGCTCAAAGAAGACGCCAGCGTCGATCAAGCGGGATTTGCGACCCACAAATTTAAACTCGCGGATTGTCAGACCGGCATCCAGCCTTCTGAGCTGTCCATCGGCAATGATCAGCCCGGGATTTGTCTGGTCGCCCAGGTTGAGCTGGGCGAAATTTGAGGGTTCGACAAAGGTAGTCTTGCTTTTGTCATTGTCCTTGTAAAAGGTCGTGGGGCCACCATCTCCTATTGTCCAAAACAAGGTTCCGAAAAGGCCGTAGGTGTCTTTGCCGTACTTGGCATGATTGCTGGAGTAGAAAAACTGTGTCTGCTTGGCCTGGAAAGAGAAATTGCTGATATCAAGCCTGCCATCAAGCTGGACATTCCAGTCTTGCACGGCCCCATCCTTGATGACAAAACCGTTCCCGGTGGTGGATAGTGTCAATGCCGTGGCGGTTTTGGAGGCTGCCTTCCCATCGGACAACTTGTCCCAAGTGAAGCCGGCACTGCCGGTAATGGACAGGCTCTCCTTGCCGTTGGAATCTGAGGTCAACTTTCCCTCCATATTGGCGGTGAGGCTTACGACCCCCGTGAAGGGAAGGAAGCTGATCAGGTTGGCAGCACCTGCCCCGGCATTGAGCCAGGGAGCGGTGGAATAGGCGGTCAACCCGGTAACCTTGTCATTGGCCAGGCTGAAGCGCAGGTCCGAATAGCCCAAAAAGCTCAGAGTGCTGGTGTGCTGGCCTGTTCCCTTGAAATCCAAGGTGGAGCTGGCGAGGGAGAAACGGCCGTCCAAGGTGATGGGCACACCGGCAACGGTGAAGTTTTGGGACGTGACGGTGGCCCCGAGGGTATTGATCGTTCCGGCCGCCACCACCATCCCGTTGGCCTTGTCCTTGGCGGTCTCCATCTGCATGGAAACCGTGTCCGTCCGCAACTGTGCGCTGGCGGTGCCTGTGACAGTGACCACCGATTGGCCACCGGTGAAGGTGGCAGCAAACGGATTTTCCGTCAGGGTCCAGTTGGTGCCCTGGGTTTGGAACGGGCCCGAGGCCTTGCCCGAGGCGGTTCCGGTGCCGGCCGCGGTGACGGTGACCGCCAACGGGTTGAGGGCGAGCGGGGTGGAGGCCCCGGTGAAGGCTAGCGTGCCCGCGCCGTCCAGCTTCACCTGGCTGTCGCTGGTGTCGCCACCGTTGGGGTTTTCCAGCGTGAGGGTGGTGGCGGTGGTGACAATGTCACCCAGCGAGAGCGCCTTGCCGGTGATCGATTCGCCGGTGGTGGCCGTCATCTTCTGCACATCGAAGGTGCTGAGCGTGGTGGACGACCAGAAATCCTGCAGACCGCCCACACCGGGCACCGCGCCGGTGCCCTTGAACTGGAAGTTCTGCAGCGCCGGGTCAAGCACGGTGTCGCCGGTGAGGGTGACCAGGCTTTTGAAGGTTTCGGTGCCGGTGGGGTTGAAGCCCACCTCGATCGGCTTGCCCGTGGCCTTCCACAAGGCTCCGTCGGCGATCAGGTCACCCCGGAACAACAGGGAAGCGACCGTCACATCCGCCGGTGTGATGCGGGCCTCCAACTGCTCGATGGTAAGTCGTTGCGTGTCGCGGGTTTTGGGTGCAAGTGGCTTAGTCTGCGTGTTCCTGGAACCGAAGAGGCGGTGAAGATAAGTCATGTCTGGATTCCGGGTGCAATTCAAAGGAGATAGATAAAAAGGAAAAGCCAAAAAAATCCAAAATCTTTCAAAATCATTGCCAATTTACCCAGCCTGTCAAGTA
>DKBS01000017.1:0-4739 GCA_002451275.1 Planctomycetaceae bacterium UBA6894
TGACCCAGTTGGAACAGGAGGCCGCTCCGGCCCTAGCCAAAATGAAGGAATTGGAGCCCAAACTGGCCCTGGAAACCAAGGCACAGGCCGATGCCGATGCCCAAGTGGCCGCCTTGACGGCACAGGTGGCGGGTCTGCCCAAGCGCCTGTCGGATAGCCAGGCGGCCCAAAAGGCCCTGGGAGACCAGCTCAAAGCCCGCCAGACTGCGGCCCAGCAGGCTCAAGCAGACCTCCTCCGGCTTCAGGGAATTGTGGAAAGGCTGAAGTCTCGCCAATCGACGGTGTCAGCCCAACCTTCCAAGCCTGCCGGGTCATAAGTTGCACCCGAAATCGGGCAAGGCTATAGGGTCGCCTTCCAGAAACCGATAATTTTTGGTACTTTTCCGTTTTGGCGACAACGATTTGCAGAGGTTTGGATCCCATGGGTGCCCGTCGTGACCGTTTTGACATGCGCATGGCTGATCAAGCCCTGTCGCGCAAAGTGAATGGCAAAATGAAGATTGCCGAGCGTAGCCGTCGCTCCGAACGTTTGGCCGAAATCGTGGCGAAGGTGAAATTTCCCTACACCCCGACCGTGCGCAGCTGGGTGAGCGAAATTGCTGGCAAGCCTTTTGCCCAGCTCGATGAGAAGGCCGTCAAGGCCCTGGTGGCCAAGAAGGGCTAATCTCTTTTTGATCTTTGATTCAACGCAAAAGCCCGGCCATTTGTGGCCGGGCTTTTGCGTTGAAGTGGGCCTGAATCAACCTCCATGCTCCGGGCAGCTCCCCACCCGGATGGGGATGAGGGGGATCAGGCGAAAAATCTTGCGGAAAGACCATCCCCGGCTGGTGGCCAGGCGATGGCAGCGGTGGCAGGTCCGGGTATGACCCCTGGCATCCCGCCAAAGCCTGCTTTCCCACGCCTGGCGGTGCTGGTCCTGGCGGGCTGGATCGAGCCGCCTTTTCTCCAGTTCGCAGCGGGTGGCCTGCAGGCCCACCGGGGTCAACTCGTCCCGGCAGAAAACCAAACGATCCAGCAGTTCCTCGTCGGTCAGCCCTCCCAGCCAGGCGGAAAGCTTCTCGGTGGGTTGGTCGGGCGCTGGAAACATGCAAGTGCCTTTTCCAAAGGACCCGGGGCGGAACCAAGGCGATGGCCCCGCCCTCCAAAGATATGGAATCTGTTTGGAATATACCGGCGGGCGGCTGCCAGGGCTGGTGTACTTGGGGGTGGAGCGCCGACCGGATCAAACATACGATAGGGCATGGTGTTCCGACGGGCGGTCCGGCCCGGGTGGTCAAGGCGGGAGGGTGGCTGTTCATGATCCGCACCGGCTGCAAGGGTTTCTGGATGAAAAGTAGCGCCACCTGGATGCTGTTGGCGCTGATGGGCGTTTCCGTTGGTTTTTCAACCAACGGCACGGTGTTGGCAGACGACAAGCCGGCCCCCACCAAGGACAACCCCAAGGCCAAGGACGCCCAGGAGACGAAGAAGGCCAACGGCAAGGAAAATCCGAAGGAAGGCGGCGGGAAGGAAGACAAAGAGGAGCCCCAGGAGAAAACCGGGCCCGCACCCAAAATTGTCACCCGTCAGCAGACCCTGGTGGGCAAGCCCGACGAGGTGCGCATCACCCAGTCGGCCGTGAAGCTGATCAACGACAACCTGCATGAAGCCTGGAAGGAAAACAAGGTCCAGCCCGCCCCCTTCGTGGACGATTACGAGTTCATCCGGCGCGCATCGCTGGACATCATCGGCCGGGTGGCCACGCCCGACGAGATTTCCAAGTATCTGCGCCATCCGGCATCGAGCCGGCGTCCCCAGATCATCGAGGACCTTCTGGCCCATGAGGACTACCCCAAGCACTGGGGCGTGATGTGGGCCAACTGGCTTTTGGGTCGCTCCGGCGTTTTCGGACGCGGCACCTACCACGATGGCCTCATGGTCTGGTTGGAAGACCAGTTTGCCCAGAACCGCACCTACGACAAGCTGGTGACCGACCTGGTCACTGCCACGGGCAAAAACACCGACAACCCGGCGGTGAATTTCATCCTGGCCCACCTGGGCGAGGTGGTCCCCCAGGGCAAGCGCGACCAGGACGGCCAGTTCGAGATGGTGCCGATCACTTCGCGGATCACCCGGCTGTTTCTCGGCATGCAACTGCAATGCGCCCAGTGCCATGACCACCCGTTCAACAATTCGGTGACGCAGAAACACTTCTGGGGCGTGAACGCATTCCTGCGCCAGGTGGAGCGCGAAGGCACGCCACCCGACGAGAACATGCGCGCCATGACCTTCCCCGCGCTGACCCTGAAGGAAAACACCAAGGCCAACAGCGAGGGGCTGGTCTATTACGAGAAGCGCAATGGCGTGATCCTGCCGACCAAGGCCACCTTCCTCGACAGCCCCAAGCCGTCGGCATCCGCATCCACCTCCCGGCGCGAACTGCTGGCGGGCTATGTGACCGGTCACGACAATTTCCCCCGCGCGCTGGTCAACCGCGTCTGGGCCACCCTGATGGGCGCCGGCTTCACCAACCCGGTGGATGACTTCAACGACCAAAACGTTCCCAGCCTGCCCAAGCTGCTTGACGGCCTGGCGCAGGAGTTCAAACAGTACGGCTTCGACCAGAAGCGACTCATCCGCTGGATCTGCAACAGCGATGTCTACCACCTGGCATACACCGCCAACAAAACCAACGAGAAAACCGAGACCAACGGTCTGTTCAGCCGCATGCAACTCAAGAGCATGAGCCCCGAGCAGTTGTTCGAGTCACTGATGGTGGCCACCCGCTCCGAGGCCGCCGAGACCAAGGATGGCAAGCGGCAGTTGCGCGCCACCTGGTTGAACAGTCTGGTGAGCAATTTCGGCGACGACGAGGGGAACGAAGTCAACTTCAACGGCACCGTGGTTCAGGCCCTGCTAATGATGAACGGCAACGAGATCAACACCGCCATCACCCGCGCCGAGAAAGGTACCGTGGCCCTGTCGTTCGCCAAAAATCGGGGCAACCCGTCGAGGGTGATCAACGATCTGTACCTGGCGGCGCTGGGCCGGCCCGCCAAACCCGCCGAGGTGTCCAACATCACGCGCAAGATGGTGATGCGCGTGAAGGACAAGGACCCGCTTGGCCCCTACCAGGACCTGTTCTGGGCCCTGCTCAACAGCAACGAGTTCCTGCTGAACCACTAGCAGCCGGCGCGGCGGTCAAAATCACTCCAGGTCGGTCCGCCTTGGCAGCGCGCCGCTGGGTTGACCAACGGCCAGTTCCCACACGCCCGGCGGATCGACCGCCTCGCCCGGCAACATACGGCACTGGCTGTGCCTGGCCCGCGCTTGGCCAAGGGCCGATCGCAGGCAGCCGGCGCAGACGATGGCGTAGGTTTTCAGTTCGCGGGTTTCCCCGTCGGACCACTGGGACGCCACTTTCAGCGTGGCGACGGCGCCGCATTCCTGGCAGGCGATGGTATAGGGTGGCATCGCCATGGCCGGCTCCGGAGGGGTTCAGTCCTGGTCGAAGGGGACCGGCTCGCCGTTGACCTCGGCGAGGGCGTTCATGGCGGCCCGCTGCTCGGCTTCCTTCTTGTTGCGGCCCCAGGCCGGGCGGTAGGAGGTCTCGCCGATCCTGGCGGCCACTTGGAAACACTTGCTGTGGTCGGGCCCTTTCTCGTCAAGGAGCACATACTGCGGAGTCATGCCGAAATCGCGCTGCCCCTTCTCCTGCAGCATGCTCTTGTAGTTGCCACCGGCACCGTCGCTGGCCACGCGCTCGATCTCGGGGCCGAGCTGTCGCATCACGAAGTCCCGCGCCGCGTCGATGCCGGAATCCAGATAAATCGCACCTATTAGGGATTCAAAGACATTTGCCAGCAGGTTCGGCGATCCCTGGGACTGGGCGGTGTTGAAACCCTTGCCCAGGATGGTGAAACGCATCAGGTCGAGCTCGCCGGCCAGACGGGCGCAGGTGTGGCGGCTGACCACGGCGGACTTGAAGCGGGTAAGTTCCCCCTCCTGGAGGTCCGGGAAGCGGTGGAAAAGCGCCTCGCAGGCCACCATGCCCAGGATGCTGTCCCCCAGGAACTCCAGGCGTTCAAAACTGGCCAGACGGCTGGTAGCGCCAGAAGCGTGCGTGAGAGCCGAACGAAGCAGCTCCGGGCGTTTGAACGAATGACCTAGCACCGCCTGGCACTGGACCAGAAGTTCGTCTTCCTGTCCGGTGGCGAACACGGCTTTTTTGGAGGGTTTTTTCGGCATTGGTCGGGAACTTTCGGACCCGGGCCGGACGACCGTCGGGGCTTGATTTCAGGATCGATGAATTTTAGTTCAGTCCGTCTTTTTCCGCAAGAAAATCGGGCCCCGCTTGGCGAACCCGGCCCCTTGCCCCGGCGTATGTAGGAGAGTTGTACGGATACCCTGAAACTACGGGGGCGGGGGGAGTCCCCCCGCTGCCGCGGCACGCCGCGGCCAATGACAGCCCCGGGCGGGTGCCTGTTTACATTCATGTGTGGAGGAGGCGTTCCATGAAGGCTGCAGTTGGCCTCGCGGGCGCGGGGCTTTTGGCATTGGGGGTGGCGGGATATGTGGGCACGGGCACGGTGCTGCCCGGAGTGGTCCGGGCGCAGGTTGCCCCGGTGGCGGAACGATCGGCCGGCGGGAAGCCGGTTCGCGATCTGGTCAGCTACCGCGATGTGGTGAAGAAGGTGCTGCCGGCGGTGGTGAGCATCGAGTCGCGCGGCAAGCCGGTGACCAACCGGATGACGCGACGC
>DKBS01000017.1:5043-10496 GCA_002451275.1 Planctomycetaceae bacterium UBA6894
CGCATGATGCCCGAGATGCAGCCGGGTGGTCCCGGCCGCGGCGGGCGCGACAACCGCGACGACGATGAGCAGATGCCGGGCGAGGGCGGTCCCATGGTGATGGGCACCGGCTCGGGCGTGCTGGTCGATGCCAAGGGTGTCGTGCTCACCAACGCCCATGTGGTGGACGGTGCCAGCGAGGTGCTGGTGGTCCTGGAGGACGGCCGCAAGGTGGTCTCCAAGGACATCAAGGTGGATCCCAAGACCGACCTGGCCATCGTGCGCCTGGATTCCGCCAAGGGTCCCTATCCCTTCGTGGCGCTGGGCAACAGCGACCAGATGGAGATCGGCGACCGCGTGCTGGCGGTGGGCGCGCCCTTCGGCATGGCGGGCACGGTGACGCACGGCATCATCTCCGCCAAGAACCGCAGCCTCGACGTGAACATGTACGAGGATTTCCTGCAGACCGACGCCGCCATCAACCCCGGCAACTCCGGCGGTCCGCTGGTGAATGTCGAGGGTGAGGTGATCGGCATCAATAGCGCGATCCGCAGCCGCTCGGGCGGTTTCCAGGGCATCGGCCTGGCGATCCCCAGCAACCTGGCCAACTCCGTGAAGGAGCAACTGGTCAAGAACGGCTCGGTGCGCCGCGGCTACATCGGCGTGAGCATCCAGACCGTGAAGGATCCCGACCTGGCGGCCAAGCTGGGCCTGAAGGAGAACAACGGCGCGCTGGTCACCTCGGTGATGCCCAAGGCGCCCGCCTCCAAGGCCGGCCTGCAGACCGGCGATGTGATCCTGTCGGTGGGTGGTTCACCGGTGAAGGACAGCAAGTCCCTGCAGGCGGCCATCGCCCACTCGCCTCCAGGAAGCGATGTGCCGTTCGCCATCCTGCGCGATGGCAAGAACCTCACCCTGGCCGTACGCGTGGAGGAGCAACCCGCCAACTTCGGGCTCGTCCGTGGCGGGCAACCCCTGGAAGACGAGGCGGCTCCGGAATCAGCCCAGCAATCACCGCTGGGCCTGGGTGTTACCGAGCTGACCCCGAACGCAGCCAAGCGTTTTGGATTCTCGCCGAACACCCAAGGGGTGGTGGTCAGCAAGGTGGATCCCAACTCCGGCGCGGCGGCCGCGGGTATTCGCCCGGGCATGTTGGTCACCCATGTGGAGCGCAAGCCTGTCGGCGATGTCGAATCGTTCGACAAGGTGGTTTCGGGCCTGTCCAAGGGCCAGCAGGTCCTACTGCAACTGCGCACCCCCGAGGGCAACGGGGTGTTCGTGGTGGTGAAACTCGCCAACTGAGCAGCCGTCCGGCTTGTCAAAGCCCCCTCTCCCTGTCCGGGAGTGGGGGCTTTTTGTTGGATCCCCCGGTTGGATACCCACGCAGACCCTGCGGAAAATGGCCGGATGCTTGGCAGGGGGCCACCAAAAAAACTCCCCGGCCAGCCGCGGTCCGGCCTAGGAATAAGGCAGTATCCGCTCCTTGGACCCAGGGCCCAACCACCGTGGCAGGCGCACCCACCACCAATTTTTGGGAATCCGCTATCGCTGTGGAGCGAACCAGGCTGCTGGCGCACCCGGTCTACCAAGCCCTGCGTGGCCCGGAGGAGGTGGTGGTTTTCCTGCAGCACCATGTCTGGGCGGTTTGGGATTTCATGAGCCTGCTGAAGGCCCTGCAGACCGGTCTCACCTGTGTGCGGGTGCCCTGGGTGCCCGCGCCCCATCCCTTCTCGGCCCGACTGATCAATGAGATCGTCCTGGGCGAGGAGACCGATGAGGATGGCGAGGGCGGACATGCCAGCCATTTCGAGCTGTACCTGAAGGCGATGGCCGAGGCCGGGGCCGATGTCGGACCCATCGAACGCTGTGTGGACAGGGTATCGCGGGGAATGCCTTGGACAGAGGCCCTGGAAGCGGGGGAGAGGGAAATCCCCCCCGCCGCCCGCGGTTTTGTGGCGCATCACCTTCGGCTGGCCGAATCCGGCAGCCTGGCAGAGGTGGCGGGCGCCTTCACCCTGGCCCGCGAGGGTGTGATTCCCGACATGTTCAACCGGTTGCTGCTGGAGCTGGGCGAATCCATGCCCGACCGGTTTGGCCGGTTTGGCTACTACCTGCGACGGCACATCGAACTCGATGGCGATGAGCACGGCCCCGCCGCAACCAGGCTGCTCGACTGTGTTACCGGAGGTAATCCGGCGGCCGAAAACGAGGCGATTGAAGCGGCCCGGGTGAGCCTGCGCCTGCGGGCCAACCTGTATGACGCGGTTTTCACCTCGATCAGGGCCGGTTAATCGGCCAATCACCACCCGATCCACCACCGCAAACCCCTTCCGATCGGGCGTTTTTTGGGTATAGTTGGTGATATGCACCGCAGCCGGAGAGGTGGCAGAGCGGCTGAATGCGTCGGTCTCGAAAACCGATATACCGGAAACGGTATCGAGGGTTCAAATCCCTCCCTCTCCGCTTCTTGACCCATCAACTAAAAACCTGTGCCGCAAGCCCAATTGAATAAAGGGTTTGCGGCACATTTTTTATCCCATCTGCTTTTGGCTGGCGCGCGCCCAAGGCGTTATCACACCCGGTGCGGGAACATGGATAGCCCTCGGCCTCCGGGGGTTCCTAAGAAGAAATAAAGAGCGAATCCTCTTCACCCGGCTTGGACCCCGCGCATGGCCCTCACATCCCCCTGGAACCACCGCCACCTGCTGGGCCTGGAACCCCTGAATGCCGCGGAAATCACAACCCTGTTGGATCATGCCGACACCTTCCTGCCCACCTGCAGGGATCCGGGCGCCAAACGGAGCGATCTGGCGGGCAAATGCGTGGTGAACCTGTTTTTCGAGAACAGCACCCGCACCCGGGTCAGTTTTGGTCTGGCCGCCCGGCGACTCGGCGCCGAGGTGATCGATTTCGCCGTGGGCGGCTCCAGCGTCAGCAAGGGGGAAACCTTTGTGGACACCGCCCGCAACATCGAGGCGCTGGGTATCCACATGGTGGTGGTACGCCACTCCTGCCCCGGCACCCCCCACTTGCTTGCCCAGAATATCCGGGCCAGCGTGGTGAATGCCGGGGATGGCGCGCATGAGCACCCCACCCAGGGCTTGCTCGACCTCATGACCATCCGCCAGCGGCTGGGGCGCATCGATGGCCTGACCGTGGCGCTGGTGGGTGACATCCGCCACAGCCGGGTGGCGCGCAGCAACATCCATGGTTTGTTGAAACTGGGCGCCCGGGTGATTGTGTGCGGCCCACCCACCCTGGTGCCTCTGGACATCCAAAAAATGGGTGTGGAGGTTGAACACGACCTGGATCGCGTCCTGCCCGAATGCCATGTGCTGAATGTGCTGCGCATCCAGTTCGAGCGGCAGAAAGGCCCCAACTTCCCCGGCGTGCGCGAGTATTTCCATCTCTACGGCGTGACCGCCCAGCGGCTGGCCCGTGCCCGCAAGGGCGTGCTGGTGCTGGCCCCCGGCCCGATCAACCGGGGTGTGGAACTGACCCCTGAGGTGGCCGATGGCCCCTCCAGCGCCGTGCTGGACCAGGTGACCAACGGCCTGGCCGTGCGCATGGCCGTGCTGGACGCCTGCGTGAAGGCTGCCGGGAAATGAGTTCCCGCGCCTCGGAAACCCCGTGGGTTCTCACCCTCGATATCGGCAGCTCCTCGGTGCGCGCAGTGGTGCGTGATGCCAGGGCCCGGGTGTTACCCGGTCGGGGAACCGGCAAGGCTGCCGCCCCGATGCGCGCGGGGGAAGATGGTAGCGCCGTGTTCAACCCGCGGCAGGTTCTGGAAGCCTGCGACAGCGCCATCGATCAGGCCCTGGCCTCGCTGGGAGATGAATCCTCGCGGATCGCCGGGGTGGCGATCGACAGCTTTGGCAGCAGCCTGTTGGCGGTGGATACTCAGGGCGTCGCTCTCACCGAGGTGCTGTGCTACGCCGACACACGGGGTTCGGCACAAGCCAGCCGCTGGCGTGGATCATTGGACGAACGCGCCGAGCATGACCGCACCGGCGTGCGCCTGCATGCCAGCTACTGGCCTGCCCAACTGGCGTTTCTGCTTGCAACTCGGCCCGAGTTGCGGACCGCGCGGTTCTGGCCGGTGGGCACCTGGCTGATGCGGCAGTGGTTCGGACCCGGCGCCGAAACAGCCAGCCTTTCCGCCATGGCATGGACCGGGCTCTTGAACCGCAAAAGCCTGGGCTACGACGGCATCTGGCTGGACCGCCTGGGGTTGGGCGAAAGGCAGTTCCCCACGCTCTCGGACTTTGCGGCGCCGACACGCGGATTGGTTTCGGCATATGCCAGCCGGTGGCCGGCCCTGGCCGATTCCCCCTGGTTCAGCCCCATTGTCGATGGTGCTGCTGCCAATGTGGGAGGTGGCGCTTACCGCCCCGGATCGTTGGCCATCACCCTTGGCACCACCTGCGCCATGCGCGTGGTGGCCGACCACGAACCAACCGCTTTGCCCTATGGCCTGTGGCAGTACCGCGTGGACAAATCCCGGCCCCTGGTGGGGGGCGCACTCACCGAAGGTGGCGGTGTGTTTGACTGGGCCTGCCGGCTGACTGGCATCAAACCCGGGGCTGAACTGGAAGCCGCGCTGAAGCATCGCAAACCGGGCGCGGGTGGATTGGTACTGGTTCCCCTGTTGGCGGGTGAGCGGGCGCCGGGGTGGAACGATGCGGCCCGGGGAACCCTGGGTGGTATCAGCTTGGCCACCACCGGCACAGACCTGGTGGCATCAGCCATCGAGGGTGTGGCCTGTCGGCTGGCCCGACTGTTTGCCTTGATGGGCCCGATTTCCGGAAAGCATCCCCGCGTGATCGCCAGCGGCGGCCTGCTGGCTTCCGAAGCCTGGCGGCACGCGCTGGCCAACGCACTGGGGGTGGCGGTGCACCCCTGCCTGGAAGCCGAAGCCACCGGCCGTGGTATGGCCCTTTTGGCTTTGGAGGCCCTTGGTTGCTCGTGTGACTGGGAACCAGACCTGGGTAGGGTCATTGAACCCGATGAACAAAGACATGCTGAATATGTGGCCCTGATGGACCAACAAAGGCACCTGGAAGATTCTCACAAAACGAATTGAGATTATTTTGCATCAAATACGGCTTTCCCTATGGGAATATGACCAGAAATTTTCAGCTTTTCGGTCAAAAGTCAGGCCATGGCTTGGCAAATNNCCGAAGCCTGGCGGCACGCGCTGGCCAACGCACTGGGGGTGGCGGTGCACCCCTGCCTGGAAGCCGAAGCTACCGGCCGTGGAATGGCCTTGCTAGCACTGGAGACGCTGGGGTGTTCGTGTGATTGGGAACCAGACCTGGGTAGGGTTATTGAACCCGATGAACAACGACATGCTGAATATTTGGCCCTGATGGACCAACAAAGGGACCTGGAAGATTCGCACAAAGCGAATTGAGATTATTTTGCACCAAATACTGCTTTCCCTATGGGAATATGACTAGAGATTTTCCGCTTTT
>DKBS01000057.1:0-16568 GCA_002451275.1 Planctomycetaceae bacterium UBA6894
GCCTGACTATGTGAGCGGAATAATCGGAATAAACATGGCAAATTAACAAGACCCTATCCTTTATGCTTTAGAAATGCTTCTGGTAGATTGAGTTTATGAGCAACCAGCAATCGCATAACAGTCAGATATATTTAGACTTCAACGCAACCGCACCGGTTTTACCGGAGGTTGCTGAAGCGATGGGGCCATGGCTCAAAGGGAAAGTTGGAAATGCCTCCAGCAAGCATTCGATGGGTAAAACAGCCCGGGATGCGGTGGAAAAGGCGCGGCACCAGTTAGCTGATCTCATCCAGGCCAAACCTTCGGAAATTACATTCACCTCAGGTGGGACTGAAGCATCCATTTTGGCTTTTCGGGGAATGGCACCAGATCCACAGGGTTTGTTTGGCCGAATCTTCTCCCGTTTCAAACTTTTCTTGAGCGCGGCCGATCACCCTGTCAGCATCGAAACCGCCTTGGACATGGCCCGATTCGGCCAAGCCAAAATTCGCTGGCTTCCTTTGGATAAACAAGGCTGCGTGGACATGGATCGGGCAGCCGGAATGATCCGCGGGGGCAGGGGACTTGCCACTGTATTGGTGGCGCACAACGAATCCGGCACACTGCAACCTGTCAGGGAACTCGCGGAACTGTGCCATTCCAGGGGAATCAGCCTTCATGCGGATGGTGCGCAGGCGGTGGGCAAGATTCCCTGCGATGTGCGGGAATTAGGATGCGATTTTCTCACCATTGCCGGGCACAAAATGGGAGCCCCTCAAGGCATTGGCGCCTTGTACATTCGGGAGGGGCTGCACCCAAAGCCACAGGCCTTAGGTGGAGGACAGGAAAAGGGCCAGCGCGCGGGGACCGAACCCGTGGCCCTGATTGTGGGCCTGGGAAAAGCCGCGGAAGTGGCATCACACACCATGTCTGCGACGAATCAGAAACTTCTCGCGCTGAGAGAGGACCTTTGGAACCGGCTCCAAGCGGCCTTGGGGGATCGCATCCTTCGAATCACCCACCCGACCAAGGCTCTCCCCAACACCTTGTTCATATCCCTCCGTGGCGTGGATACCGGCAAACTGCTTGCGGATCTGCCTGCGCTTTGCGCTTCCACCGGTTCGGCTTGCCACGATGGACGGCACCAATCCCGTTTGCTTGGGGCCATGGGAGTCGATTCGGTCTGGCACACCGGGACTTTGAGGCTCAGCCTTGGAAAAACGACCACCCCTGACGAGATATTTACGGCCGCCGATTGGATAGTATCCCGTGCAAACCAACCCTGACCAGAACTCAGGCGGGTAGGGCGCACCATGCCAGGATCAAGCTGACCAGATTGAAAGCCGAATGGACCAGAACACAAAGGGCCAGGTTCTGCCCCTGTGCCCGAACCCACCCTAGTCCAATGGCCAAAGGAAGCAGCGCGACCGGGGCGGGCCAGGATGAGGCATGCAGCCCGCTGAATATTTGGGCCTGGGCGACCACAGCCGCCCAGGCCAATCGCCCCTCCCCCAATCGATGCCCTGCCCATGACAGAACCAACCAAGGGAATATCAAAAGCAGTCCAATCAAAAATCCATTGAATTTGCCGAATGCACCCTGGAATTTCTCGGGACTGAGCCCGAACCCCAACAGCATCAGGGCAACCAACATTCCAACCCCAACAGTGGTCCGAAAACCCAAACGCCCAAGGAGCGATTGCAGATAGCCCCGGCAAAGGATTTCCTCCAGAACAGGTGCGACTATGCACCCCTGAAGGGCAACCAGGATCAATCCTGTTTTTCCGCCCTGGGAAAGAAGTTGATTGAGGGGATGGGATTCTGGGTTTTGCCCAAAAAAACAGGTGAATACAAAACCCAGGCCAAACCAAAGTCCATGACTCGCCAGAATGGCGCCGACCCCCGCCAGCAGAACCAACCAGCCCTTTGGGCGCGTACCCCCTAATACGGCCGGAGGGCAGGCGGTTTGTGGATGCCGCAGCATCCAAACCAGAACCAGCAATTGCGCGGGAAAAACCAGGAGGGAGGCGGCAGAAAGCGCCTGAATCTTGCCCGCTCCGTCTGGGGTAAACCAGCCTTTTTCGGCCAAAGTTTGCGCCAAAAAACCGGAAAGCCCGGTGCCGGCAACCCAAATAAAAAGGACCAGAAACAGGTTTGCCAATGCCGGGACAGCGGCATGGGAATCCAAGGGGTCGCCGGTCGGGTTTGGCCCGTTTTCCGGATGCCCCGGTTGTTTTTCATTCTGGGTCAAAGGGCCCACCAGATTCCCCAACAGCGGCAAATTCCTGAACCGGGCACCGTTTTCCCGGGTCCGTTTCGGTCAGCCGGAATCATGCCATAAAACAGCCCGCTATGCGCCGGTTGGCTAGCGTCACTCCATGGTTTAACCTAGGAATATTGTGAAAAGAGCGAACCACCGGCCTCGACCGGCTTGGTGTTTTATCCTTTCAACCTGGCTGGCCTTCATGTCGAACATTTTGGACCGGATTGTCAAAACCAAGCGGCAAGAGGTTGCCGAGCTTTTGCAGAGGCACCCCCTGCGGGAGCTCGAACAATCCGCCCGCGACGCCTCACCGCCCCGCAACTTTTTGGGCCAGTTGGCGGAACCCGGCATCCGGGTCATCGCTGAAGCCAAAAAAGCCTCTCCCTCCGCCGGCGTGATCCGCGACCCGTTCCAGCCCGGTGTTATCGCCCGGTCCTACGCGGACCACGGTGCCGCCTGCATCAGCGTCCTGACCGACACCGATTATTTCCAGGGTAAACTTGCTGATCTGGAGGAGGTCCGCGCATCGGTTCAACTTCCGGTTTTGCGCAAGGATTTCATGATCGACCCTGCCCAGGTATTTGAGGCCCGCATCCACGGTGCGGATGCCATTTTGCTGATCGCGGAAATCCTCACGGAAAAGGAGTTGGTCCACCTGCATCGGCTGGGTGAAAGCCTTGGAATGGCGGTGCTCGTTGAACTGCACGACTCCGCCAGCGTGGACAAGGTGCTGGCGGCCGATCCGAAACTGGTGGGTGTGAACAATCGCGATCTGCGGACCTTCGAAGTCCGGCTTGAGCACACCCTCGAAATTGCCGGGCAACTCCCCGACACCACGATGGTCGTGAGCGAAAGCGGCATCAAAACAACGGCGGACATCCGTTACCTGGTCCAGGGGGGGATCCGTCGTTTCCTGGTGGGGGAAACATTCATGCGATCCGAGAACCCCGGCCAAAAACTGGCCGATCTGATTGCTGTTTAAGGTCGTCCACCGCGGAATCCGATCGCACTCTGGCAGCGGGAGTGCCACGCCGTGTCGAATCACCAAATCCATGCGGACGACCGATTGGTTCGGGCCTTCGCCCAAAGCATGGAGCGGTTTCTGCTTCGATTGGAACAATCGCACCAAGGGCCATGGACTCCGGCCCCGGTGGTGGTGGCGGTCAGTGGTGGCGCGGACAGCATGGCAATGGCTTGCCTTTTTGCCCGCTGTGATTCTTTTGGGGGCCGGCCAAATCCATGGCACCTCACATTCGTGCAGCATGGTCTTCGGGGGGCCGAAAGCGTTGAGGATGAGCGCTTCCTGCGCGCATCCATCAACCTGTGGTCCCGGTTCAAAAATCCCCCGCTGAGCCTTGCGATTGTTCCCGGCGTTCCTGCCACGGGTTGGCCCAAGGGTTCTTATGAAGCCCCAGCCAGAACAGCCCGGTACACGGCACTGCAAAGCCATGCCGCGATGGTTGGAGCCTGTGCCATCGCCACCGCCCACACCCTGGAGGATCAGGCAGAAACGGTTCTTTTGCGGTTGATGCGGGGGACAGGCCTTTCAGGCCTGCGCTCCATTCGCCCGATTCGTCGCCCTTTGACACAATCAGAAAACGTGCCCATCCTGAGGCCATTGCTCCACCAAAAAAGAACGCAGCTCCGCCAATGGCTGGCAAGCCATAGCATTCCCTGGCGTGAAGACAGCAGCAATCAGCTACTCGTTCCGGATCGGAACTTCATTCGCCACCGCATTCTTCCCCTCCTGCTGGAAAGGTGGGGGGATCGTGGACCGGTTTTCCTGGCCAGGCTTGGCCGAGAGGCAGCCCGATGGGCCGAAATCCACCAGCGGGAACTGGACCGGCAGATCCAGGACATGGAAATGCCGCGAGCGGGCCGCAGGGTGGTCTGGCATTTGGCAAAAGCAAAAATAAAAAGAACAAACCGGCTTGCGGATTGCCTGCACCGACTCTGGCAGCGCGAACACTGGCCCATGATCGATTGGTCCACGGTCCGGTTTCGCCGATTGGCCAAGTTCATTCGGGGCAGGGGCCCACTGGAGGGCATGCCTGGCGGATGGTCGATTTATCTGGACGAACACGTGGTCCGGTTCGACCCGCCGCAGGACATCCCCGTGAAATCCGGGGGCATTGGAATCACTGGTTCCGCAACAACTGAAACCGGCTTGGAAAGGTAATTCAATCAATGGCTGTCACCCCAGTTGCCCAAAATTTTGATCCTACAAGCCTGATCCCAATTCGCCGGGCCCTTCTTTCCGTCAGCGACAAAACAGGCCTGATCGACCTGGCGAAGTCCCTGGTCGCCCAAGGTGTGGAACTGGTCTCAACCGGCGGCACCCACAAGGCGCTGGCCGCCGCCGGCTTGAAGCCCCGGGAAATATCGGAGCTGACCGGTTTCCCCGAGGGCCTGGGGGGAAGGGTGAAAACTCTGCATCCCTTTGTGCACGGGGGTCTTCTTGCCCGACGCGGCCTGGCGGAGGATGAGAACTTCGTCGCGGAGAACCGGGTCCCCTGGATCGACCTTCTTGTCTGCAACCTCTACCCGTTTGAGCAGGTGACCAGCGATCCTTCCTGCCCGTGGGAAACCGCGATTGAGAACATCGACATCGGCGGCCCGGCGATGGTTCGGTCCGCCGCCAAAAACCACGCACATGTGGCGGTGCTCACGGACGCATCCCAGTACGCAGGGTTTGCCGCCGAACTTGCCGAGGCCAAGGGAAAAGTGAGCCGTGCAACTTGCCGCCGCCTGGCGGTGGAAGCATTTGTCCGCATCGCCAGCTACGATGTCGCCATCGCCCGCTACCTGTCAGCCGCGGAAAAGACAAGTTCCGATCGCCTTCTGCTCGATCTTCCGGCAATTTCCTCACTCCGTTACGGAGAAAACCCCCACCAGTCCGCTTCCCTCTACGGGCAGAGGACACCCGGCACGCTGGCAGCCTCTGCTGTCTTGCACGGCAAGGAGATCAGCTACAACAACTGGCTGGATCTGGATGCCGCCTGGTCGATTGTCAGCGGGATGGAGGCACCTTGCGCTACGGTGATCAAGCACACCAACCCCTGTGGCGCCGCCGTGGCCGACAACCTTGAGAAGGCTTTTCTGGCCGCTTACGATGCCGACCCTGTCAGCGCCTACGGCGGCATTGTCGGTCTCAACCGGGAAGTAGATGCCGCCACCGCCGAGGCGATGGCTTTGCCCGGGCGGTTTTTGGAGTGTATTGTCGCCCCTGGTTTTTCTGCCAAAGCGATTCAAATCCTCACCACGAAGCCGACCTGGAAAAAGAATGTGCGGTTGGTGGCTGTTGGAAACTCCAGGCCTGCAGCCCAAAGCCCGGTTGAATTGCGATCGATCGACGGGGGTGTTTTGGCACAGACCAAGGATCTGGCCAACGAAGGCACTGCAGGCTGGAAAACCGCTTCCAAGAAAATGCCAAGCCCGGACGAATCCCGCGACTTGGAACTGGCCTGGAAGCTGGTGGCCCAGGTGAAGAGCAACGCCATTGTGCTGGTGAAGGACGGATGCCTGATTGGCGTGGGACAGGGCCAGACCAGCCGGGTGGAATCCGTCAAGCTGGCCCTCGCCAAGGCGGGTGAAAAGGCCAGGGGTGCCGTGCTGGGTTCAGACGCCTTCTTTCCGTTCCGCGACGGGGTGGATGAGGCGCTGAAAGCCGGCGTGAAGGCCTTTGTTCAACCGGGCGGCTCCATGCGGGATGCGGATTCGGTCGCCGCCTGTGATGAGGCGGACGCGACCATGATTTTCACGGGCGTGCGCCATTTCAAGCACTGACCGGCCCAGCCCCACCTAGGCCGTGGGAAAACGGAAGGCGGCGGCGGTGTCCCATTCCGCCTCGCCGCGGGCCAAGGCACCATCCTGCAGGGCCGCCACCTGGGAGGTCACTGTCAGGGCTATTCCGGCGGCAGCAGCCGCCTCCTGCATCAACCGCACATCCTTACGGGCCATGGCCACGGTGAAATCAGGGGGGCTGAATTCCCCGGAAGCAACCCGGGCACCCAGGGCCGGCAGGGATGCCCCGGGATTGCAGTCCTGGAGGGTGATGAGGGCGTCCCTAGGCGAGATGCCCGCCGAGGCGGCCAACCGGAAAATGTCCGCGATCAGACCGTACTGACCCAAAAACGCCAGGTTGCCGATCAGTTTGTGCACGGCAGCCACTTGGGGAGCCTCGCCCAAGTTGATCACCTTGCCGGTCATGCGTCCCAAATCAGTCAGCACCCTGGAAACCAACTCCTGTTTTCCGGAAACCAGGATGAACCCTTCTCCGGCCAGCGCATTGCCGGGGGACATCATCACCGGAGCGTGCAGGTAACCAATGCCCCGGGCGGCCCAACGATCGCTCCGCCTGCCGGTTGGCTCGGGCAAGGTGGTGGAGTGATCCAGAATCCAGCTATCGCTGGATAGTTTTCCAGCCAACGGCTCCAAGGTCTCATCGACCGCTTGGTCATCGGACAAGATCAGATGGATGCGATCCACACCATTCACCGCGTCGGCCGGGGTGGGGCAGGGAACCGCACCCTGGGAGCGCAAGGCTTCCGCCTTGGCGGGTGTGCGGTTCCAAACCCTCACCTGATGCCCCTGGAGGAGGAACCGCCGGACCATGCTGGTCCCCATCAATCCTGCACCCAGAAAACCGATTTTCATCGCCAAGCACCTTCCGAGGATTGTTCCAGCAAGGCGTATCATACCCACAAAAAACGGACCTATTGCCCAACGGTGGCTGAAACTGGATCATAAGTGCTTGGATCAACCTCTTGTCATGGCGGAGCGAAATCATGCATTCTAATGACGCCCCTTCCCGGATGGATCGACGCTCCGCCGTCAAGACCCTTGCGGCCGCTGCCGGGGCCATTACCTTGCCCAATATCCAAGCCCTAGCTGACGAGAAAACCACCATGCCGGTCATCGACACCCATCAACACCTGTGGGACATCGAGAAATTCACCCTGCCATGGCTACCCAAGGACGGTCCCCTGGCCAAATCCTACGGCTTCGCCGAATATCGCAAGGCGACCGAGGGGCTGAATGTCGTCAAGACCGTCTACATGGAGGTGGATGTCGCTGAAAACCAGCAACTGGCCGAGGCCGAACTGATCTCGGGCTACTGCAGCGACCCGGGCACCGCCATGGCGGGTGCGGTGGTATCCGGTCGCCCGGCCTCGCCAGGTTTTGCCGACTATGTCGGGAAAGTGGAAAAGCTGAAAGGCATCCGGGGCATCCGCCAGGTGCTGCATGTCCCCTCGACGCCTTCCGGATTCTGCCTGGAAAAACCGTTTGTCGAGGGTATCCGTTTGCTGGGCAAAAAGGGGCTCAGCTACGACCTGTGCGTGAAGCACACCGAGTTGCCCAATGTTGCCAAACTGGTTCAGGCCTGCCCGGACACCAGTTTCATCCTGGACCACTGCGGCAACCCAGACCTGAAGGACCCAAGTCAGGACCCGTGGAAAAAAAACCTTGAACTGGTGGCCAAGCTGCCCAATGTCGTGGTGAAGGTGTCGGGTTTTCTCGCATCGGCACCGGGATTTGGCCAATGGAAAATGGAACAGGCGGCCCCCATCATCAACCACACCCTGGACACCTTCGGCCCCGACCGCGTGATGTTCGCGGGTGACTGGCCAGTGGTCCTGCTTGCCGCGACCTACGCCCAATGGCTTGGCACCGTGCGTCAGGTGGTTTCCGAAAGGCCGGCGGACCAACAAAAGAAACTCTTCCATGACAACGCCATCAGGGTTTACCGCCTGGCCTGACTCGACCTTTTCACGATCAAGGATCCGGCCCACCCCGGCCGGATCCTTTTCACTTGGAAACTGCCATGACCAATCCCAGCCGGGAACTGCGGACCGCGATTGAGGCCGCGCGCCTTTCGGAGACGCGCATCATGGAATTTTACAATTCCATGGACCAAATCGCCGATGCCCAAGCCAACATCACCACCCAGGCCGACCGTGACTCCCAGGACATCATCCTCGGCCACCTGCACCAGGCTTTTCCCTCGGACGGGTTTCTTGGGGAGGAAAACACGCCCCTTTACGCCACGCTTCCCAGGCAGGGCAACCGGCTTTGGGTGGTCGACCCGATTGATGGCACTCGAGGATTCGCCAAGAAAAACGGTGAGTTCTGCATCATGATCGCCATGGTTCAAAACCATGAGGTGCAATTGGGCGTAGTCCTGGACCCCACCCGGAAGCGACTCACCTACGCTGAAGCGGGAGCGGGATGCTGGCGGCGTGACGGCCTCATGCCTGATATCCGCTGCTCGGTCAGCCCCAACGGCAACACCGCGCGGCTGACCCTGACTCGTTCACGGCCGAAAACCCCAGGGAAACTGGAAGGCAAAGCTCTCCTTCTGGCCCCTGAAAAGCTGCTGGAAACCTACTCAGCCGGGTTGAAATTCGCCGCCGTGGCCCGAGGCGAGGCCGATACCTACACCAACGACTACCCAAGCTACAACGACTGGGACATCTGCGCGGGGCACATTTTGGTGGAGGAGGCAGGCGGGAAGGTTTCCAGCCTGGCGGGCCGCCCTCTTTTGTACGGGGCCCCGGGCTTTGAGCCGGACGGGTTCCTGGCTTCCAATGGCGTCCTGCACAACGCCTTGCTTGCCAAAATACGCCCCTCCGCCTGAACCCAACCGGGCCCCGGCTGACTATCTGGCGGCACTGTTCAGGGCGGGTGGTCCCTGCACCTGCGCCAATCGGGCTTGTGCTGCCTCCGCATGGCGGCTTCCTGGAAAGGTCACCATGACCTTTTCCAGGTAGAAAGCTCCCTGCTGGGGTCTTCCCTGGCTAATCCACGCCTCCGCCAAATTCAGATACAAGCCCGCCAGACGATCCGCGGCGTGTTCCGCGGCAAGCCGCAGTTTGTCCGGGTCATTGCGAATCGCCTGGGCCTCTTCACGTGCCCGCTTCGCCTCCTCCGATTCCGGATACCTGGCGACAAGTCTTTCCGAAATTTCCAGCAGGCCCGCCACCCTGCCTTGTTGGCGTTCCGCTTCCATTTGCTCCAACAAGGAAGCAGCACCCGATGCGGCCGGATTGCCCGCCCTGGCGCCCGGATCGGAGCTCCGCGAGGTGAGGGTTGCCAGCGATTTTTCCCCATCCCGCGAGGAGGGAAGCCCGCCCAGGTTTCCGATCACTTCTTTGGAGTTCGCACCCGCCAGAGGGCCCCTGTCTTCAGCGGAGGGAGATTTTTTATCCGCTGGGGGCTCCTTCATCCCGCCTTCCAGTTCGGCCACCAAGGTTTTTGCCTGGTCGGCTAGCGGACCCTTTATTCCAGACTCGACAATCACCCGGGCGAGGGACAAGGCCCGCTGGTCCTCCTTGCCGGCCCGGGCTTTCTGGGCCTCCTGAAACACACCGTTCATCCAGGAGGGCACCTCCAGGGAACCGGCGGCCTTATCCAGCGCGGACAGGAACGTGTTCGCCTCCAGGAACCCCTCGTTGCTTCCTAGGATTTTCCCCGAGGGATCCGCATACACATGGGTGGGGTAATTCCGGAGCCCTAGCGCACCCACCAGCGGAGCGTTCTTTCTCCCATCCACCTTGAGGCAGACCCATTCTGCCCGCAGCTTTGCCGCCACCCGGGGATCCGCCAGGGTGACCGTCTCCATCTGCTTGCACCACGGGCAGCCCTCCACGCCGATCTCCATCAGCAGGGGCAACCCTCGCTCGGCGGAAATTTTGCGGGCCCCCTCGTAATCCTGCAACCATTCGACCGGAGCCGGCCCGGTGGCTCCGCCGGTCCCGGGAGGCGCGTCCCCCTCACCCGCGGCAAGGGCACCCGCCATGGTCAAAAACGAGGCCAGCGCCGCAAACCCCGATCGCCGAAGGAAACCGCGGTATCCGCCCACGCCTTTACCCGACCCCTGGAGGGGCCCCGACTGCCGCGCCTGTGTGGTGTTTTCCATGGTGCCTTCTCCTTGGCCGAAACTGCCTTGGCTGCTTTCATCCACCGTCGGCGCCCCTTATGCCCTGGGGTGGGCCTTGCGATAATTCTCTTGCAGTTTTTGGGTGGTCACGTGGGTGTAGATCTGGGTCGTGCTCAGGCTTCGATGGCCCAGCAGCTCCTGCACGGAACGGATATCCGCGCCGGCATCCAGCAGGTGGGTGGCAAATGTGTGCCGCAAGGCGTGGGGCGAAACATCTTCCTTGAGGCCCGAGCCACGGGCGTGATGACGCAGCAACCGGTGCACACTGCGCGATGTCAACCGAGTGCCGCGCCGGTTCAGGAACAGGGCGGTTTGCTCCTTCGATTGCGGCAAGGTCGCCCGCACCTCCATCCACCTGCCAACCGCCTCCATGGCCATGGGGCCCAGCAGCACCAGACGCTCCCGCTTGCCTTTTCCCCGCACCACCGCGACGCCCTGGTCCGCATCCAGATCCTCTAGGTTCAATCCCACCAATTCACTGACGCGGACACCCGCGGAGTAGGCCACCTCCCACAGTGCCTGATCGCGAGGGGCCAGCTTCTTTTCGCCGTGATCCGCCTCCAGCAGGGTGTCCATTTCCGCACGGGTGAGAAACCTGGGAAGTTTGCGCTCCTTCCGGGGCCCCTTCAGGCCGTCCGCCGGGTTCGAATCGACTTTTTCCCGCAGGCGCAGGTAACGGAACCAGGAACGGATCGCCGAAAGGCGCCGGCCTATGGTGGAGCGGGAATAGCCCTGCTCCTGCATCCAGGCCAACCATGTCCGCAGGTGGCGCGGGGTCACCTGCCCGATCTTCAGGCCGGTGCCGAACGACTCGGTCAAACGCTCCACCGCCTGGGTGAGATCCTCGCGGTACGATTTCACCGTGTGGGCCGAGGAGCCCTTTTCCAGGCCAAGGTGCCGCAGGAATTCCGCCATTTCCGCACGCATGGAATGGCTCCGATTCTGTCTTTTCCCTGCCGCGATCAGGTCCGCTCAAATGGCAGCCGGTCGCGCCGGCTCGCTTTCCAGCACCTGCTCGCGCATTTTTCCCGCCAAGACCGCCACATCAAAACCGGTCAAGGGGCAGGCGGTTTCAGCCGCCAGACCGCGCAGGTCCTCCAGGAGTTCCTCCTGGCTGTCGCGGTCGTACACGAAGACAAACCGCTCCCCCCGTTTGGTCAACGCGAGAACGAAGACCTCCTTGCTCACGCGCGGACTCCGGATGCCGGCTCGAGGTGCTGGGCCGTATTCATGGTTTCGGATGGTATGCCCGCCGGGCGGTGCGAATGTTGGGCCAGACGGGAATGAATCCGGACAAGGGAACATGCCCTTGCCGCACAACCGCCCGGAACCGCACCAGCGTCAAAGTCAGAGCAGGTGTTCCAGGGAACCCAATCCCAATCCCTCACGGCAGGCCAAAGGTTCGCCGTATTTGCGCTGGATCGTCCAGCCGTAGGCCTTTGCCCGGGTTTCAACATCCTCCAAGGGCAATGTGGGCGCGGCTGTACGGCCTTGCACCAACTGCGAATGGTAACTGCGAAGCACCTCGAGCTTGCGGTCGAAATGCGCCGAGACATCCACCACCACATCCGCCTTGGGCAGCGACCGCAGGTGCAGCGAAAAGTAGTAGAGAATTTTGGGCGGGTACCAGGGTGCCCCGGGCATGTCCGTCTTGCTCAACTTGGCCCAAAAGCGCGCGGCATCGGTCAGGGCGCTGGCGGCCACATGGTCGGGGTGGGCGTCCTCCCAGTGGTGCGTGAAAACCACCCTGGGTCGCCACAGCCTAAAAATGGAGGCCAGCCTGGCCCTGGCCTCCAAGGAATTCTCCAGGGACCGGTTGGGCAGCCCCAAGTTGACTCGCTGGTCCAGCCCCATTTTCCGGGTGGCCTCGGCGGTTTCCCGGGCGCGCATTTCCTCAGACCCAAGCGGCGTGGGCTCCCCGTTGGTCAAATCCACCACCCCCACACGGTGCCCCTGACTTTTCAACAGGAGGATGGTGCCCCCCAAACCGATCTCCGCATCATCCGGATGGGCTGCCACCACCACAAAATCGACCTGAGAATCTGCAAGGCCCTGGGTATTTGGGGCGTTTACCTGCTGTGACATGCTGTTGATTTCCTGAGGGTGACTGTGCATCATCTTGCACCAGATTATTCACCTGTGAAAGGGCTTCGACCGGCGGATCAGGTCGATGGCCCCGAGGTGGTCCAGGGCAAGGAATCCCGTGCGCAAACTCATTGTCATCCCCGCCCGTTTCGCCTCCTCCCGGCTGCCCGGCAAACCGCTGCTACGGGACACGGGAAAATACATGGTGCAGCATGTATACGAGCGGGCCTGGCAAAGCAAACTGGCGGACCGCGTGATTGTCGCCACAGACGATGACCGGATCGAGCATGCCTGCAAAAGCTTCGGGGCCGAGGTGGTTCGAACCCGCGAGGACCACGCCTCCGGGACAGACCGCGTGGCGGAAGTGGCGGAATCGCGGAATTTTGACCTGATCCTGAACCTCCAGGGCGATGAACCGTTGATCGATCCCGCCAAGCTGGACCTGCTTTTCCAGTTGCTGGAAAACGATGCGGCGGCGGAGATGGCCACGCTGGTCACGCCTTTGACCAGCCTGGAATCCTACCGAAACCCCAATGTGGTGAAGGCTGTGGTGGATGACCGGGGCAGGGCGCTGTACTTCAGCCGAAGCCCCATTCCCCACATCCGGGACAACGCCGAGCCCGGGGCGGACACCCTGCGCGGCCTGGTTTGGCAGCATGTCGGGCTTTACGCCTACCGCAAGGATTTCCTGATGCGACTGGCCAAACTCCCGGTCCATCCCATCGAGCAGGCCGAAAAACTCGAACAGCTAAGGGTTTTGGCCACAGGGGGTTCCATCGCGGTGGGCAAGGTGGAAAACGCCGGAATCGGCGTGGACACCTTTGAAGACTACCGGCGCTTTGTAGAACAATATCTGCAACTCGGGCGCCGCGCGGCCTGACAGTCGGGGAGACTGGGCCAGCCTGCGCCCGTTCCAGCGGGCGCACTACCCTGATGTCGAAGCATATCTGCAAGCATATTTTTGTAACCGGCGGAGTCGTGAGCTCGCTGGGTAAAGGTCTCACCAGCGCCTCGGTTGGATTGCTGCTGGAAAAGAGGGGGCTCCGGGTCCGCCTGCAGAAGCTGGACCCCTATTTGAACATCGACCCGGGCACGATGAGCCCCTACCAGCACGGCGAGGTATACGTGCTCGATGATGGCACGGAAACCGACCTGGATCTGGGCCATTACGAGCGTTTCACCTCCGGGCCGTTGACCCGCCAGAGCAATTACACCAGCGGCCGCATCTACCAGACGATCCTGCAAAAGGAGCGCCGGGGCGAATATCTCGGCAGCACCGTCCAGGTGATTCCCCATGTCACCGACGAGATCAAGGCGGCCATCCGCGGGGTGGCCACCAGCGATGTGGATGTGGTGATCACCGAACTGGGCGGCACCGTGGGCGACATCGAAGGCCTGCCCTATCTGGAGGCCATCCGCCAGTTCGCGCTGGATGTGGGCAAGGGCAACTGCCTGTACATCCACCTGACACTGGTCCCCTATCTCAAGGCGGCGGGCGAGGCGAAGACCAAGCCCACGCAGACCAGCGTGATGCAACTCCGCCAGATCGGCATCCAGCCCGATGTGCTCATCTGCCGCACCGAGCGGGAAATGAGCGAGGGGATGAAGGACAAGATCGCCCTGTTCTGCAATGTGGAACGGCGCGCCGTCATCGAGGAAAGGGACAAGGAACTGTCCATCTACGAGGTGCCGGTCAGCCTGAGCGCCAACAAGCTGGACCAGATCATCGTGGAGAAGCTGGGGCTTGAGGCCAAGCCGCTGGACATGAGCGAGTGGCAGGGGATGCTCAACCGCGTGCTCAACCCCCGCCAGGAGGTGTCGATCGGGGTGGTGGGCAAGTACATCAGCCTGTCCGACGCGTACAAGTCGATCTACGAGTCGCTCGACCACGCCGGCATTTCTCTGGAATCCCGTGTAGTGGTGCGCCGCATCGACAGCGAGGAAGTCGAGCGGGACGGTGCCGATCGCACCCTGGGCGGATTGCACGGAATACTCGTACCCGGCGGGTTCGGCTATCGCGGTATCCCAGGCAAGCTGGCCGCCATCCGGTACGCCCGGGAAAAGAAAATCCCCTTCTTCGGCATCTGCCTGGGGCTGCAATGCGCGGTGATCGAATTCGCCCGGAATGTTCTGGGCATGAAGGACGCCAACACCACCGAGATTGATGCCGACACCAAGGACCCGGTGGTGTGCCTGCTGGATGACCAGTTCAGCATCACCGACATGGGCGGGACCATGCGGCTGGGTTCCTACCCCTGCAAGCTGACCCCGGACAGCCTGGCCCGCAAGGTCTATGGCTCCGACGAGGTGCGCGAACGCCACCGGCACCGGTACGAGTTCAACAACGCCTACCGCCAGCGTTTTGAGGAAGCCGGCATGCGTTTCTCCGGCACCAGCCCGGACGGCAACCTGGTGGAAGTGGTGGAAATCCACGACCACCCGTGGTTTCTGGCGGTGCAAAGCCACCCGGAATTCCAATCCAAGCCGACGAAATCCCACCCGCTCTTCCGGGAATTTGTCCGCGCCTCGCTGGAACAGAAGGACCGCAAGCGGAAGTAACCCGGTTGCGATTTTTCGGGAGTTTTGTACTCCATCTCAAAACCCAAAGGCCCGGCAGGTGGTAACCTGCCGGGCCTTTGGGTTTTGGTGACTAGTGGTCACCCTGTAGACACTAGAAGCGCCATTCCAAGCCCAGGTCGATGCCCTGGGCCCACACGCCCGTGCCATTCCAGTTGAAGGCAGGTTGGGCCGGCTGCGCGCCGGGCACCGAGGGGGGGAGCAGGTTGGGATTCACATTCGGGTTGATGACATTCCCGGCCCGGGCGACGCTGCTCCAGTAGAGGAAGGTGTACCCCGCCTTCAGGCGCAAATTCTCGGTCAGGAAGTAACCGACATGGGCCCCAACCTCGGGAACGAAGGTCAGCACCTCTCGGCTGTAGGAGCCGATGTTGCTGGGCAGGGCCAGCAACCCGCCTGGTGCTGTGACGGGGGCGACCCCCGGAACAGTCACCGTGGTGCTGCCGTAAATGTCGCACGACTGGTAGGTGGAACCCAGGGCGATGCGTCCGGTGCCGTCCACGAACCAGCGGCCCATGCGGTATTCACCGCGCATGCCCACATCGCACCCGTAGAACTGGCTCCCCGTCTCGAACTGGTCCAGGATGCCGAAGGTGGTGCCTACTGGAATACCGACATTGTTCGGGTCGGTGCTGGTCAGGTTTTCCGTCACATTCACATTGTCACAGATGGTCAGGTAGCGGAAGCCACCCAGGGCGTCGACACGGTAATTCTCGCCACCGGCGATGTTATAAATCCCCAACACCCCCGCTCCGTAGAGGCCGCAGGTGCTGATGCTGGCTGTTGAAAATCCATCCAGGTAGCCGGGGTACGAAACCAATTCGGCAGCGTTTTTGCCCGTGGTGGCATCGACATAGGGCCGGCTCACCACGCCGGGTGCACCCGCGGTGTAGGTGGTGCCGTTTCCACCGGGCAGAATCAAGCCATAGATTTCCACACCAACGGTTTTGGTGTCGTTGAGCCAGGTGCCCAGGGTGAACCGGCCACCGGGAAGCATATCCCGGTTATAGGTCCCACCGCCGAAAAGGACCTGGGCCCCCGGGGTACCCAGCACACCGGCCTGGCTCATGGGAGTGCCCACCGGGCTGGCGGACAGCAGGGCAGGGGTGGAACCGCCCTTCAGCCACCACAACAACAGATCCGCCTCTGCCCAGTGCATCCCTGTGGGGGCATACACCTCAGAAGGCATCACCAGGGGATCGCCGTTACCGTCCACCGGAGCCTGAAAGCCCCGGAAACCGGCAGGGATCAACGCATCGGATGCCGCGCTGGCACCGATGGGGGCAACTTCCCCCAGGCCAGCCCCACCTGCTTCGGCCTGTGTGCCCCTTTGCGGGGAAACCACCGCTGTTTTGGGTGTGTTCAAAGCCCCCAAGGGCAGTTCCTGGGCCGGGGACTCCACACCCAGCAGGCCCCCGGCCAATAACCCGGCACCCAGGCGAAGCAGATGGTTTCGCATTGGCAAACTCCAGAAAGTGGAACGATTTTTTCTTTTCTGCCGCCGGATCGGGGTGCGTGGAACAGGCTGCCACTTGGGACAGCGCTGGCTGTATCGAATGCTCATGCGGTGCAAATCAGCACGGATATGCCTGATGTGGCAGGTTGGAATGATTTACCTGACGGTCGTTCGGATTAGTCAAAATGGGCTGGGGCGGAAGGGTCTATAAGGGGAAATGCGGCGGATTGGGTGGCAGCTTTTCCCTTTGTTCTCCTCCCCAGTCCTTAA
>DKBS01000057.1:16827-17005 GCA_002451275.1 Planctomycetaceae bacterium UBA6894
CTTAAAACCCTTGATTCAGAGCCAGTGACACGAAAAATCTCGACAACTTGAATAAAATTTCAAAAAATGAGAAAGATTCTGGTGGTCTGGACGGTTGAACCTATGAAGAATCAGTACAGGTGGCATAAACAACCCAAAAACCCCACAGGTCCCCACTTTTGAAGAAATAAAAAGAAAA
>DKBS01000048.1 GCA_002451275.1 Planctomycetaceae bacterium UBA6894
GCGTGGTGCAAACCGGCAGCCAGCAACGCAGCGCCAAGGAATTCCGCACCGCCTGCGAACTGGTCCGCGGCGGCGCCATCGGCAAGGTGAAGAATGTCCTGGTCGGGCTGCCCGGCGTGAACTTCAAGCCGCCGCCGGTGGCCGACAGCGCCCCGCCAGCCGAGCTCAACTACGATCTCTGGCTCGGGCCGGCCCCCCAGCGCCCCTACAACGAGAAGCGCGTCCATTACCTCTTCCGCTTCTTCTGGGATTATTCCGGGGGCCAGCAGACCAACTTCGGCGCCCACCATCTCGACATCGCCCAGTGGGGCCTCGACATGGATGCCAGCGGCCCCGCCTCCGCCGAGGCCAAGGCCCGCTTCAACAAGGACGGCTGGTACGAAGTCCCCGAATGGACCGAGATCACCTACCGCTACGCCAATGGCGTCATCATGGTCTGCGGCCAGGCCCAACCCGGCGGCACCACCTTCCAGGGCGACAAGGGCGTCATCCATGTCAACCGCGGCAAGCTGGAGGTGAAGATCAACGGCGAGAAGGTCACCCCCGCCAACTACCCCAAGGTGGATGTGAAGCTCTACGCCAGCGACAACCACCACAAGAACTGGCTCGACTGCATCAAAAGTCGCGCAAAGCCGATTTGCGATGTCGAGATCGGCCACCGTTCCGCCACCGTCTGCCACCTGGGCAATATCGCGGTGCGCACCGGACAGGCCATCGCCTGGGATCCCGCCACCGAGCAGATCATCAACAACCCCGACGCGGCCAAGATGGTGGAAAAAGCCTACCGGGCCCCCTGGAAACTGGGCTGATCCCCAGCCTATCCACCGCACCCCACGACTGAACCGCCGTTCCTTGACGGCGGTTTTTTCGTTTTAATGGAGGTCTCCCGCCAACGGAGCCCTCCCCATGCCCATGCTGCCCGCCTGGGTGTTTGCCAGTGCCATCCTCGGCGCTGCCGACACCCCGATCTCCTACACCCGTGACATCCGGCCCATCCTGTCGGAAAACTGTTTCTATTGCCACGGGCAGGATGCCAACCAGCGGAAAGCCGACATCCGCCTCGACACGCTGCAGGGCCAGAAAGATTCCGGCTCAATCACTCCAGGCAAGCCCGCTGAAAGTTCCCTGATCGACCGCATCCACACCGGCGATGCCACCCGACTGATGCCGCCGCCCAAGTCGAACCGCAAACTGACAGCCGAGCAGAAAAAACTCCTCGAACGCTGGATCGCCGAAGGCGCCCGGTTCGAGGACCACTGGGCCTTTGTGCCGCCCGTCCGCCCCCCCGTGCCCGGGGTCAACGGCATCACCCACCCGGTCGATCGCTTTCTCGCCCCGGCCCAAAATGCCAAAGGCATTCAGCCCAACCCTGAGGCCGACCGCCGCACCCTCATCCGACGCCTTTCCCTCGATCTCACCGGGCTGCCTCCCACCCCGGCCGAGGTGGAGTCCTTTGTCGGCAACACCGATCCCAAGGCCTACGACAAGCTGGTCGACCGCCTGATGGCCAGCCCACACTACGGCGAACGCCAAGCCCTGCCCTGGCTCGATGCCGCCCGCTATGCGGACAGCAACGGCTTCCAGCAGGATGGCGACACCTTCCAATGGGTCTGGCGCGACTGGGTGGTGAAGGCCCTCAACGACAACATGCCCTTCGATCGCTTCTCCACCGAGCAGCTTGCCGGCGACCTGCTGCCGGGTGCCACCCCCGAGCAAAAAGTGGCCAGCGCCTTCAACCGCAATCACCTGGTCAACGGCGAGGGTGGCGCCATCCCCGACGAGCAGCGTTTCGTCATCTACTTCGACCGCATGGATGTCACCGCCACCAACTGGCTCGGCCTCACCCTGGCCTGCGCCCAGTGCCACGACCACAAATACGATCCGCTCACCATGCGCGATTACTACAGCCTCATGGCCGGCTTCAACCAGCTTTCTGAATCCGGTCTGGCCGGTTTCCAGTCCTCCAAAACCCGCGTCTCACCCCCTTTCATCGAGTACCCCCTGCCCGGCCAGAAGGAAAAACTGTCCAGCCTCGAGAAGGAAGTGAACGACCTTTCCACCCAACTTGAAAAGCGCAAATCGGAATGGGAACAAAAAGTCTCCGCCGATGAAAAATTTCCCGACAAGGCCATCCGCGACCACATCCTCGCCCGCTCCCAGGACAAACCCCTGAAGGACTTCGTCAAGGACAAGCAAAAAGACGAGGAGAAAAAACGCGCCGACCGCGAGAAGGCCATCCGCGACCACTTCGAGCAGAAGGTCGCCGCCGATCTGGCCGGCAAACTGAAAGCCGCCCGTGACCGGGTCAATGCCTTCAGGAATGATGAGCTGCCCAAGGTCATGGTCATGGCCGATGACAAACCGCGCGACACATTCATCCTCAACCGCGGCGAGTACCTCAAGCCCGGCGACAAGGTCACCTTTGGCACCCCCGGCTTCCTCCCGCCCCTGCCCAAGGATGGCCCCAAAAACCGCCTTGGTTTCGCCCGCTGGCTCTTCGCACCCGAAAACCCCCTCACCGCCCGGGTCGCCGTCAACCGTCTGTGGCAAAACCTGTTCGGTGCCGGCCTCGTCCGGACCGCCGAGGATTTCGGCGTGCAGGGAGAGTTGCCCACCCACCCCGCCCTGCTCGATTGGCTGGCCGTCGAGTTCAGCGAAAACGGTTGGGACATGAAAAAAATCAACCGCCTGCTGGTGACCAGCGCTGCCTACAGGCGCTCCAGCAAGGTGACCCGGGAACAGTTGGCGGCGGATTCTGAAAACCGCCTGCTGACCCGTTTCCCACGGGTGCGCCTGCCCGCCATGATCCTGCGCGATCTGGCGCTCTCCACCAGCGGCCTGCTCGACCGGCGCATCGGCGGCAAGCCGGTCTACCCCTACCAGCCCGCCGGCATTTGGGACACCCTTGCCATCACCAAGGAGCGCGATTTCACCTACCCCGCCAGCAGCGGGACCGATCTCTACCGCCGCAGCCTCTACACCTTCTGGCGCCGCACCGTCGGACCCGCCAACATGTTCGATGCCTCCAGCCGCCAGGCCTGCCGCGTGCGGGCCGGAAGCACCAACACCCCGCTGCATGCGCTCACCACGCTGAACGATGCCACCTGGAACGAGGCGGCCCGTGTGCTGGCCGCCAACCTGCTGCGCGAACTCCCCGATGACTCCGCCCGCCAGGACAGGCTGTTCGCCCTGGTGCTGGCCCGCAAGCCTGGCTCGAATGAAAAGAAAGCCCTGGCCAAAATGCTCCAAAACCAGTTCGACTTTTTTTCAAGCGATCCCGCTGCGGCGAAAAAAGCCACCAGCGTCGGCTCAGCCCCGCGGGATGAAAAGCTGGATGCCGCCCGCTGGGCCGCCTGGACCCAGGTCTGCCTGGCCGTCTACAACCTCGATGAAGCGCTGACCCGGGAGTGATGCCATGAGCAATCCCATGCGTGAACAGATCGACCGGATCACCCGCCGCGCCTTCTTCGGCAGGTCGGCCACCGGTCTGGGCACAGCGGCACTGGCCACCCTGCTGGCCCGTCAGGCATCGGCCGGCACCATCCCCGGCGTGGGCGGCTATCCGCATTTCGCGCCCAAAGCGAAGCGCGTGGTTTACCTATGGCAGGGCGGCGCCCCCACCCATGTGGACCTGTTCGATCCCAAGCCTGTCATGGGCCAGATGGCCGGCAAGGAAATCCCCGAAAGCGTACGCGGCGCCACCCGTCTGTCCACCATGACCGCCGGCTACAAGAAATACACGGTGGTCCCCGCCATCAAGCCGTTCAAAAAATACGGCAAGTCCGGACTCGAGATCACCAGCATGATGCCCCACATCGGCTCCATCGCCGATGACATCACGCTGGTCCGCTCCCTGAACACCGAGGCGGTCAACCACGCCCCCGGTGTCACCTTCTTCCTCACCGGCGCGCAGGTACCCGGCCGGCCCAGCCTGGGAGCCTGGCTCACCTACGGCCTGGGCTGCGAGACCGACAACCTCCCCGCTTTCGTGGTCATGACCAGTTCCGACAAGGGTAAGACCTGCGGCCAGCTCTTCTTCGACTACTACTGGGGCTCGGGCTTCCTGCCCACCCGCCACCAAGGTGTCCGCTTCCGCGGTGCCGGAGACCCCGTCCCTTACCTCACCAATCCCGAGGGCGTCAGCCGCTCCGCGCGCGGGAAACTGCTCGAGGGCATCGCCGAACTGAACCGCGCCCATTTGGCCGATTACGGCGACCCCGAGATCGACACCCGCATCAGCCAGTACGAGATGGCCTTCCGCATGCAGTCCAGCGTGCCAGACCTGCTCGATTTCTCAAGCGAACCCAAGAACATCCTCGATATGTACGGCCCCCAGGTGCACGAACCCGGCAGCTTCGCCCGCCACTGTCTAATCGCCCGCCGTTTGCTGGAGGGCGGCACCCGCTATGTGCAACTGATGCACTCCGGCTGGGACCAACACTCCAACCTGTTCACCCAACTGGAAAAGCAGTGCGAGGACACCGACCAGCCTTCAGCCGCACTGGTTAAGGACCTGAAGCAGCGCGGCATGCTCGATGACACGCTGGTGGTCTGGGGCGGCGAGTTCGGCCGCACCCCGTTCGGTCAGGGCCCCGAGGGTAAACTCAACGGCCGGGACCACTTCGGCCGGGCCTTTAGCCTGTGGATGGCCGGCGGCGGTGTGAAGGGCGGTCATGTCCATGGTGCCACGGATGATTTCGCCTGGAACATCACCCGCGACCCGGTCCATGTGCACGACCACCAGGCCACCATCCTGCACCTGTGCGGAATCGACCACGAGCGCATGACCTACCGCTACCAGGGCCGCCAGTTCCGCCTCACGGACATCCACGGAAAAGTTGTAAAGGACCTCTTGGCCTGATTTCCAACCGGCTGGTTTATATTGCGAAGTCGCTTTTTATTGGTGAAATAAGGGAGGCAATCACGCCGATGGCGGCATTGACAGCTTGCGAATTTGCCTCATCAGGGGAGAAACCCAAAAATGGATTCAAAAACCTGATGTGCCAACTAGATGGGGCCTGACTGCTTATGGTTTTCGCAATGTCTTGGCTGCCGATTCCATCAAGGGAAGGGACTCCGCCGCGAATTGCTGCTTGTCGATCAATTTGATGTGCACATACACAGCGCCATCATGCGTGTGATACACAATGCCCGAAATAGGAAGCGGGTCAGAGCCTACCGTTTCCACACCCTTGAATGAAAGGCGCAAGAACTTGAAAGGCCCAATTGGGCCACTTTCGGACGGGGATTCCCCATAGCCCGCGAGAGACTTACGCAACGGGTCTTGGAGTTTGGCCATTCCATTGTCGAGAGTTCCGGTTTGTTCCTCCGGGGAAAGTTTCCCGACCATCACCCAAAATCGCGGGGCGCTTCCATCCGTTCGGCGAGGACCGGTCCAATTGAACGACCGGGTCCCGCCTTGTGTCTTTTCCTCAAGGATCCAGCCAGCCGGTGGCTTGACTCGATAACCATTCACATCAAACTCGGCCGCAAGCTTGCTAGCCAAGGCAGGGTCCGACGACCAATTATCCACCGGCTTTGCTGAACCGGTTCCCGCGGGCTTATCCAGCCAAAGGCCATCGTAAAGCCGTGTCGGCTTATTGGACCCCATCTTGGCGGTGCAATCGCTGTTGTAAAGCGAAATCACTATGTTTCGCTTGCGATCGGTTAATTCAACCATGTCGGCGGTGCGGTTCGTCTCGACAAAGGCATGCCCACCATCAGCAGCAACTTCCTTCCAGGTGCCATCGGCAAGTTTTTCGAAATGACCAGTTTCATGCTTCCAATACGCACGGGTATCGGTTGCTGGTAAGGCCACTGCCTTTGCCTGGTCGGCGTGAGGTTTTTCTTTGGTCCCGCACCCAACTAATCCGAGGACACAAACAAGGGAGAGGTAGCGCATAACGACACCCAAAATATGTCAACTCAGCGAAAGGGTTGTTTGGTATATTTTGCAAAAACATTACTGATTGGCAAGAAGTTACGGGTTGAAAAGAACCACCAAATTATAGGGCCACATGGCATTTGGGCTTATTAAAATCCCAAAAAGCATCAAGTTGAAAAGGGCTTTCCGCTAATTAGAGCCAGTTTCACAATTCCGG
>DKBS01000016.1:0-3604 GCA_002451275.1 Planctomycetaceae bacterium UBA6894
CACGGCAGTCGGCTGAAGAGTTACGGAAAGACTGGTCATGGATCACGATCGGGCCTGGTTCGGGGTTTTCACCGGAGACAAGTTTGGCAAGGGTTCGTTGGATCTGGATGTGTTCCGTGGAAAGTGATTTTTCCTTGGAAATGCGGGCAAGGATCCTGACATGGGAGACAAATCCGGCCATCAGCCATATGGAGAGGAGAGCCGCGGCAATCGTCCCGGCGGTTTGGCGGGTTGACTTGTGATCCACGCTGGCCAATCGCGCGATTCCTGCCAAGAGGAGGGCGGCAAACGGTCCGGCCATGTACTGGTGGATTTTCTGCCAGCCGTAACCATATCCGGCATTAAAAACCATCCACAAAGACACGGAGTAGATTGCGAGGACGGAAGTTGCCAGAGGCCCATCCCCACCCCAGCGGATACTTGCGACCAGGGCTGCCAGAATACAGACGGCGAGCGCGACATGCACCAAGCCGGGAACCTTGTCGCCCAATTGGGTCGCCATGGTGGGAGCCGTGCAAAGATGTCCGATCGGCGTCAGGTTGGCAAACACATTGAAAGAGTTTGCAACCATGTCCAGATGAGCCAGGCGCATCATGATCCGCGCTGTTTGGATGGTGGAAACAAGGCGGCAAGTCGCCGGGGGAAACACTACCAAGGAGAGGACGCATGCCCCCAGCGGAATCCACCATCTGGCTCGCCGAACCTCGGCAGGATTTACAGCGGCACCTGCAAACGATGAAACCAAGGCGATCAGGGCCAGGAATGCGATCATTTCCGGGTAAGTGCCGACCAGGGCCAGGACCGTGAGGAGCAAAAGAATCGCGTACCAGGATGGTATGCCTCCGAGTTGCAGGTTACGGAAAAGGAAGAGGCCGAAGCATGCCAGGACCGTCGCATAGCCGTTGGCCAGGTTGCCATTGGCGATAAAAAAGAAGCTAGATGGAAATAATATGGCCAGTATGTCCATCGCCAGCAAGGCTAGTGGCGGCAAGGATTCCCGACCCGCCAAGGTCCTTGCCAAAAAGCCAACGGAGAAGGACCAGAACACCGAAAGTGCGGCGAAAAAAGAGCTGTACGTCCAGACGGGATCCGTTTTTAGGAGGGTGGCCACAAGGGCGGCCATTCCTTGTGCGCAAATCCTGCCGCTGTGGGGAGCCCATCCGGTGACGGTCAGTGCCAGTGAGTACTGAGCGTGGCCGGGCTCGTGGGTCGGGATCTGGAGATAGCCGTGTTCGCTGATCCACAACGCGTCGGTGGCGAATTGCTGGTTGTCATTGTTTCCAGAACCGTCGTACAGGCATGGGATCCCCTCCCGAAGGGCTGGAAGGGCCAAAATTGCCACCAAGGCCCCTTGGGCCAGTAGTCTCGGAGCCATCCACCTCCAATCGATGGCTCGGAAATCCCCAAAGAATTTCGATAACCTTCTGCCCTTGGTGGGTAAATGGGCCAATGCCAAGGTCAAAACAAGCCACCAGGCGATTGACCTAGTTCCCACCCAGGCGTTGGTGACCAATAGCGAACAAAAAATCAAAACCAAACCCGACAGGCATGAAAAGGCAACTCGTCGAGCCGGGGACATAGAGGGGGTTGGGAACAAGGTTCCGGCAAATGCCGCCAGGGCAAGGGTAATACCAATAGTGGTGACAAAAGATAGCAACAGCAGGCCCTCCTGGGGGACACAAAGGGGCTTTCCAATGAATCGGCACGAGGAGGGGCATGCAAGCGTCCATTGGGAGGGAGGATCTCCGACAAGGTTCGCAATTCCCGCATTTTCCTTTCAAACCCACCAACTGAGTCAATCCAGCAGGCTTGGCAACCCAATTCCGCCAGGTTCCGGGTAATTCCGAGCCCGGTGCGCTATGATGGAGCATTGGTCAACTGGGCAAGGTGTGCGGGTGTTTCGGGGGAGGCGGGAATCCATGGAAGGTGACGCTCCGGCGGCGGTCAGTCCCCTTGGTTTGGTGGAACGGCGGATTTTGGGCGTGTTGGTGGAAAAGGCGCGCACGGTGCCCGACACCTACCCGCTGAGCCTGAACGCGCTGGTGGTGGGTTGCAACCAGAAAAGCAACCGCGACCCGCTGATGGAACTGCAGGAAATCGAGATCCAGGACTGCCTGGAAGGGCTGATCCGGAAAAAACTGGTGGCCCGGGTGGTGGGTGGTCGGGTGGAACGGTGGCGGCACCAACTGTACGAGGTGTACGCCCTGGACAAGAAAGAGATCGCGGTGCTGGCGGAACTGTTGTTGCGGGGCCCTCAAACCGAGGGGGAGTTGCGGCTGCGCGCCAGCCGGATGGAGCCCATCGAGGACCTGGAGACCCTGCGCGGCGTGCTACACAGGTTGATTGAACGGAATCTGGCGGTGGCGCTGGCACCCCTGGAACGGCGGGGTGCGCAGGTGACGCACGGTTTTCACGCACCGGAAGAGGTGGAGGCGTTGCGCCAACGCGGGGGGGCCGGGGGATCTGAAACAGACAGTCCCCGCCCGGAACCGAGGTCTTCTCCCGGTGCCGTGGAGGAATTGCGGCAGCGTGTGGCCACCTTGGAGCAGCAAGTCGCCGATTTGACGAGCCGGCTCGACGCGATGACCCATCGCGCGGTTTGAGACACGGTCGGGGCGGGCCGGTTGAAGCCGGCGGGAGCATATCGCGGTGAGCGCCAAACGATTGAACCAATGGCTTGCCCTGGCGGGCGTGGGCTCGCGCCGGCATTGCGACGGCCTGATCCAGGGCGGGCGCGTGCTGGTGGAGGGGCAGGTGGTGCACGAGCCCGGCTTCCGCGTGGAAGACGGGCTAGAGGTGCGTGTGGACGGCCAGCCGGTGAAAACCGAGGAGCTGGTCTATTGGGCCGTGCACAAGCCCCGGGGAATACTGTGCACCAACCATGATCCATCGGGGCGGCCGCGGGTGATCGACCTGCTGCCCCACATTCCCCAGCGGGTGTACACGGTGGGCCGGTTGGACGCGGACAGTGAAGGCCTGTTGCTGATGACCAACGACGGCCCGATGGCCCTGAGGCTGACCCACCCGCGGTACGAGGTGGAGAAAACCTACCGGGTGCAGGTGGCGGGGAATCCGGGTTCCAAAGACTTGGAGAAACTGCTGGAAGGCGTTTATCTGGCGGAAGGCCGGGTACGCGCCAAATCGGTGGACCGGCTGAAAAGCCAGGGGGAAAGCACCTGGTTGCGGATTGTTCTGGCGGAAGGGAAAAACCGAGAGATACGCCGGATGCTGGCCCAACTGGGCCACAAGGTGCTGCGGCTGATCCGCCTTCAGATCGGGCCGCTTTTTCTGGACCGGCTGCCCGCCGGCAAATCACGCAGGCTGTCATTGGACGAGATTACCCGTCTGCGCAAGCTGTGCACCAAGGTGCAGGCCCGGCGTGAGGCGCTGATTGAAGGAACCGAATACCAGGAAGAAGACGTGGAAGAGAGCATGAACGAGGAAGTTTTGAACGAGTCGCCGCGGCGACCCCGGTCCAGCCAGGGCGGAGGGCCTCGGGGTGAAGGTGGCCCCCCCCCCCGGCGCTTTGACCGGGAGGGGCGACCGCCGCGCCCGGGGCAACCCGGTCGTTTCGACCGTCCGATGCGGGCGGGTCCTGGGGGTC
>DKBS01000016.1:3914-9468 GCA_002451275.1 Planctomycetaceae bacterium UBA6894
CGCCGCGAGGGCGTGATGGTGATCGACCGATGCGGGCGGGTCCTGGAGGTCCACCGCGAGGACGCGATGGTGATCGCCCGATGCGGGCAGGTCCTGGCGGTCCGCCGCGAGGACGCGATGGTGACCGTCCGATGCGGGCAGGTCCTGGAGGCCCGCCGCGAGGGCGTGATGGTGATCGTCCGATGCGGGCGGGTCCTGGAGGTCCGCCGCGAGGTCGCGATGGTGACCGTCCGATGCGGTCGGGTCCTGGAGGTCCGCCGCGAGGTCGCGATGGTGACCGTCCTATGCGGTCGGGGCCTGGGGGTCCGCCCAGGGGCAAGGGACCGGGACGGCCTGACCGTCCGGGCACGCTGCGTTTCACGCCGCGTCCAGTCCGACCGGGAGACACCCGGACCCCCCGGGCCAAGATGCCGGGCGGAATACCCAAGGCCAACACGCCTTTGCCTTCGGGTTACAAGCCGCCGGTGCGGCCGGCCCGGAAGCCGAACTGGCGCAAGAAGCCGGGTGAGGACGAATAAGACCAGGCAACGCTAGAAGGATTCGAATCGCCATGGCAGCTAACTGCTCCAGCCCACGCCCCTGTGTGCACCAGGCGGCTACCGTTCTGGCCAATGATCAGTTGGCCGAACGCACTTGGCGTTTGCGCTTGCAGTGCCCGGAGGTGGCGGCCCTGGCGCAGCCCGGGCAGTTTTTCATGGTGCGCCTGCCCGGGCGGACCGACCCCCTGCTGGGGCGCCCGTTCGCGCTGTATGACACTGTTCTGGATGCGGGTGGCGCGCTGATCGGCCTGGAGATCGTCCACCTGGTGGTGGGCAAAGTGACCACGCTGCTTTCCGGCCTGAAGCCGGGCGACCCTGTGGAGATCTGGGGCCCGCTGGGCACCTGTTTTCCCGAGGTTCCCGCGCATGTGAAACGTGTGACGCTGGTGGCGGGCGGCATCGGCCAGACACCCTTTCTGGCCTATACCCGTGAGCTGTTGGGGCGGCGCGGATTTGGTGGCGCAGCGCCACACAAGGTGGTGGACAAGGTGGAATTGGTGTACGGGGCACGGCGGCAGAGCCTGCTTGCCGGCCTGGACGCCTTTGTGGAAGCCGGTGCCATAGAACTGCCCTGCACGGAGGACGGCAGCTTGGGCCTGAAGGGCAGGGTGACCGACGGGTTGGACACCTGTGACAAGCCGGAATGGATTGTGGCGTGCGGGCCGGACCCGATGCTGCACGCGGTGGCCCGTTGGGCCCGCGAGCGGAGCGTGCCCTGCCATGTATCGCTGGAAACGCCGATGGCGTGCGGGCTGGGCATCTGTTTCAGTTGCGTGGTGAAGGTGGCATCCGGCGAGCAGGCCAGCGGCTGGGACTACCAGCGCGTGTGCATCGAGGGGCCCACCTTCGACGCGGCCAGCCTTGTGGAATTGAACCAATAAAGAGCGTCAAAAAGTAAAAAGACGCCGGCAGCCGATATGGCCCGCCGGCGTTGATGTTTTTCGGCTCGAAAAAGTTCCTGATGGACGGCGAAGAGGGCCGGCCTTAGGATGCACCCCATTCGGTAAAAGGCGGAAGCGGAATGGGGGAGAGAGTCATGGATCGGCGCGTGTTTCTGGCCAGCGGGGCGGTGGCGGCATGGGGGGCCCGGCCGGGCTTCGGGGATGAGATCGGCGGCAAGCCGCCGCGGGTGGCGCTGATCGGGTGTGGCTGGTACGGCAAGAGCGACCTGATGCGGCTGATCCAGGTGGCGCCGGTGAACATCGTGGGGTTGTGCGACGCCGACAGCCGGATGATGGGCGAGGCGGCCGAGTGGGTGGCGCAGCGACAACCGGGTGCGAAAAAGCCGCGACTGCAGAAGGATTACCGGGAACTGCTGGCGGAGAAGGACCTGGACCTGGTGCTGGTGGAGACGCCGGACCACTGGCACACCCTGCAGGGCATCGCGGCGATGGAGGCGGGGGCCGATTTGTATGTGCAGAAACCGATCAGCGTGGATGTGACCGAAGGCAAGGCACTGCTGGAGGCCGCGCGGCGGCTGAAACGGGTGGTGCAGGTGGGTACGCAAAGGCGCAGCACGCCGCATTTGGTGGAAGCCCTGGAAAAGGTTATCAAGCCGGGCCTGCTGGGCAAAATTGTGCAGGCGGATATCTATTGCTATTACCACATGCGCGCGAAAGGGAACCCGGCGGATACCGCGCCCCCCGCCACCTTGGACTATGACCTGTGGACGGGGCCGGCTCCGATGCGGCCGTTCAATCCCATGGTGCATCCCCGCGGGTGGCGGGCCTTTTGGGAATATGGGAACGGCATTCTGGGGGACATGTGCATCCACATGCTGGACATGGTCCGCTGGATGCTGGATTTGGGATGGCCGAGCCGGGTAAGTTCCACCGGGGGTATCTGGATGGACAAGGCCAGCAAGGCGAACATTCCGGACACCCAGACCGCCGTTTTTGAATTCGAGGGCTTGTCGGTGAGCTGGAACCACCGCACCTGGGGGGATGCGCCTGACCCTGCATATCCTTGGGGTGCAACAATTTATGGCGACAAGGGCCACCTGAAAATGAGCGTGAACCAGTATGAGTTTTTCCCGTCGGGGTCGCGCACGGCGAAGCTGTCGGGCAAGGCGGTGATGGAGGAGGACAAATACCCCGAGGACCGGACGGAAAAAGATTTGGAGCGTCATGTCGCCAGTGCTGTGCGGGCCCATCTGCGGGACTGGCTGAAGGCGGTTGCGACCCGGGGCAAGCCGGTGGCGGACATTGAGCAGGGGCACATTTCCACCGCGGCATGCGTGCTGGCGAACCGGGCGATGCAGGTTGGCCGAACCTTGCGGTATGACCCCGCCAGCCACACGGTTTTGGGGGACGCGGAAGCGACCGCCTTGCTCACGCGGGAGTACCGCGCACCCTGGATGCATCCGGGGAAAGGATGAGAGTTTTCAAGCTTTGGCGGGAAACGGACGAAGTCTTCCCAGTTGCTGGAAAGCGGGCGAGGGGATTTCTCAGGTACGCCAAGCATTGTCCGGCCCGGTAGTCCGGTGTGGAGTGGGCATTTGAGTTGAAAAGCAGGGTTGCCGATCCGCTTTGGCTGATCTGCTGTGGCCGGCACGCGACTTGCTGATAAGTTAGCAAAGATAGGGCTCGGATGACCCGATCCCGCACGCGATCAGCGGTGGCTGCTGGGGAAAACCAGTTAGTCCGCTGATTTAGTGCTTGGGTTCACTTGCTTGTTTGGGGTAATCTGCGGGCAAGTTGATCGGGTCGCGGGAGGATGTCCATGGCGCAATTGTTTCCCAAGCTGGCCAACACCCTGTTTCGGGTGGCGATTGTCGGAGCGGTGCTTGGCGCTGCGGTATTGGGTGGAGCGGCGATGATTTTTGCCCGTTCGCCCTATGCGACCGGTTCGATGGACGGGAAAACCCAGCCTATTCAGTTCAGTCATGCCCACCATGTGAACGGCTTGGGCATCGATTGCCGCTACTGCCACACCTCAGCTGAGCAGGTGGCGCATTCCAATGTGCCGCCCACCAAAACCTGTATGAACTGCCACAGCCAGATCTGGGTGGGCAGTGAAATGTTGAGCTTGGTTCGCGATAGCTACAAGAGTGAAGAATCTATTGAGTGGAAACGACTGCATCGTTTGGCTGACTTTGCCTATTTTGATCACAGCATTCACTTGGCAAAAGGTATCGGCTGCGCAAGCTGCCATGGCCGTGTAGATCAGATGCAAGCCATTTACCAAAAGGGCACGCTGCTGATGGAGTGGTGCCTTGATTGCCACCGGGCTCCGGAGAACCATCTGCGTCCCCGCGACCAGATCACGAACATGGCGTGGAGCGCGGACCAATACAAGGATCCCTCGCAGCCTGAGAAGGTTTGGACCCAGCATGAGCTGGGAACGAAGCTGAAAGAACAGTTCCAGGTGCGCAGCCTGATCGAGTGCTCGACCTGCCACCGTTGACGGTGGACACCCTGTCGCGAGACGGGGATCGGTGAAACATGGGCGAAAGCCCCTTGGAATCCAGTTGACCCGTTCGGAAGACCAGCCAGTCATGAGCATCAAACCGGTCATTACCGATGCGACCAAGAGCGAGGCCCCCGTGGCGCCCAAGATGTGGCGCAGCCTGGAGGAGTTGCTCGAGAAGCCTGATTTCCAGTCGATGCTGACCCGGGAGTTCCCTTCCCAGGCCGGCGAATGGACGGACCCGTTGTCGCGCCGCAATTTCCTGTCATTGATGGGTGCATCGCTGGCCTTGGCCGGCGCTACCGGTTGTCGCCAGCCCGCCGGCCTGATTGTTCCGAATGTGGTGGATGCCGAAGGTGCGTTGCCCGGGAAGCCCCAGTATTTTGCCTCGTCAATGCCCTTAGGTGGTTTTGCCACGCCTGTTTTGGTCAAGAGTTACGAGGGGCGTCCGGTCAAGATTGAGCCTAACCCGCAGCATCCCTCGCTTGCCGGTGCCGCCGATGGCGTTTCCGCAGGCACTGATGTTTTTGCCCAGGCTTCGGTGCTGGGGATGTATGACCCGGATCGGGAATACGCACTCAATTTCGAAGGCAGCACCACGACTTGGGAAGACTGCCTTCGCTCCCTGAAGAAGTCTCTCGCCAATCTGGACAAGGCCAACCAGGGTTCGGCCATCCGTTTGCTGACCGGAACGGTGACTTCTCCCACTGAGAAGGACCTGATTCAGCGGTTCCTGAAAAAACACCCCGGGGCTCGTTGGCACCAGCACGAGGCCCTGGCTTCAGACGGCGGTCTGGAAGGCAATGCGCTGGCTTTTGGTCAGCCGCTTGAGGCGCACCCTGTGCTGCACGACGCCGCCAAGGCCGTGCGCGCGGATGTGATTGTTGCCATCGACAGCGACATCTTGAACCAGGGGCCCGCCCATTTGGCCCTGGTTCGTCAGTTTGGTGACCTGCGCGACGCTGCCAAGCCCGAAACGATGGCGCGTCTTTACGCCATAGAGCCGACGCTTTCGGTCACCGGCACCAAGGCAGACCATCGGCTGGCTGTCCGGCCTAGTGCCATTCCGGCGATGGTGGCCCATCTGGCCCATTTGTTGGGTGCCACCGGCGGCAAGCCAGCCACCGGACTGGATGCTGCGGAGGAGAAATTCCTGCAGGTGCTTTCCGCGGACCTGAAGGAGAAGTCCCACGACCTCACGGGCAAAAAGCTTGACAAGCCTGAGAGCCGGGCGGGTAAGACGGTGCTGGTTGCCGGGCCCCGTCAGCCGAAGGAAGTGCACGCGCTGGTCGCCTCTATCAACAGCAAGCTGGGGAACAACGGCAAGACGGTTCACTACCGTGCGCCGCTGGCCGCCGGGCGTCCCCTGGCCGGGGACAACACCCTGGCGCAGCTCACCGAGGACATGAAGGCCGGGCGGGTGAAATTCCTGCTGGTGTTGGATGGTAACCCCGCCTATTCTGCCCCCATCGATGTCCCCTTTGCCGAGGAGCTGCTCAAGCTTTCGGGCAAGAAGGACTGCACCACGGCCTATCTCGGGCTGTACGAGGACGAGACAGCCATCAAGGCGCAGTGGCGCATTCCCCAGACGCACTACCTGGAGCAGT
>DKBS01000113.1 GCA_002451275.1 Planctomycetaceae bacterium UBA6894
AGGATTTTCCGATTCTCACAAAAATTACGGTCAAGTAATCCTCATGGGACAGTTTACTGAGGGTTTTTGGGTTGGGTAGGGAAGACTGGTGGAATTGTCCTTGGTTCTTTGCTGGGTCACTCCCTCTTGGCCTGAAATCCTCCTTTTCATTAGGCTTGAGTTGTGTTGTTGACTGTGGGGAGGCGATGCACGGATGCGTGGACTCCATTTTGCAGCTGGTTTAGCCCTGCGCCTGCTTTTGTGCGTGGGTACCTGGACCGCCTTCGATGCCCGCCCGATCAGGGGCCAGGGTTGGGCGGAAAAAATGTTCCAGCAGGGGGTCGCCCACGAATTTGGCGTGGTCCCCAAGGGCTCCCAACTGTTGCACCGGTTTCCCATCACGAACATTTACGCCGTTCGCATGGAAATCACACAGATTCAGCCCGGGTGCGGGTGTGTCTCCGCTGTGGCCAGCAAACGGTTCCTGGAGCCGCGCGAAACCGGCACGATCGATGTGTCCATGGATGCGAAGCGGTTTGACGGACCCAAAAGCGTGGGGATACGGGTGACGGTTGGCCCGGAATTTGTTTCCTCCGCGGAGTTGCGTGTGACCGCCAACGCCCGCGGGGACCTGGTGTTCAACCCGGGACGGCTGGTTTTTGGCCCGCAGGCGAATGGTGCCGAGGGAGGCCAAACGGTGGTGATGGAATATGCGGGGGCATTTCCGCTGGAAGTGAGGGAAGTGGTGACCAACCAGGTGCCCGTGAACGCCACCGTGAAACAGCTTTACCGGGAACCGGGAAGGGTGGGCTACGAGGTCAGCGCGGCACTCAAATCGGACGGCCCGCCGGGGGCATTTAAAGACACCATTTTCCTGAAAACCAACGACCCCACCCAGCCCATGGTGCCGCTGCTGGTGGAAGGGGCCATTGAATCCAGCATCAGTATCACCCCGCAGAAACTGGCTTTGGGGAACGTATCCACCTCGGACATGCTGACTCGGCGGGTGGTGGTGCGCGGCCAGAAAGCTTTCCAGATTCTTTCGGTGGAGGGCACGGGGCAGGGGGTGGAACTGGCGGGTGAATTGTCGCCCACCCCGTCGATGACCCAGACGATCAGCCTGAAGATCCAGTTGAAAAATGCCGGCGAATTCAAGCGGGAGCTGAAAATCCGCACCAGCCTGCAGGATGCGCCACTGATCCTGCCGCTGGATGGTAGCGCGGCACCCTGATCTTTTGCTAAAAGCAAACGGCAAGCGGGGCGTCCATAGGGGCGCCCCGCTTGCTGTTTAGGGATTGGCTAGTTGTTGTCAGGCGTGCTCATGCGGGGCGGGGAACGCTTTGCAGAGCTCATCGACCTCGCCACGGATTTTTGCCTGGAGGGTGGTGTCGGCCGGCGCCTTGAGGATGGAGCCGATCCAGCGGGCGATCTGCCTCATCTGGGTCTCGTTCATGCCCCGGGTGGTGAGGGCCGGCGAGCCGATGCGGATACCCGAGGGGTCGAGCGGGGGGCGGGTGTCAAACGGGATGCCGTTGCGATTGACGGTGATACCGGCGTGATCCAGCGCCTTTTCGGCCACCTTGCCCGAGAGGCCGGCCGCGTTCACATCCACCAAAACCAAATGGTTGTCGGTGCCGCCGGAGACCAGGCGGAAGCCCTGCTCGAGCAGTTCATGCGCCAGGGCCCGGGCGTTGGCGACCATCTGGGCGGCATAGGCGCGGAAGGCCGGCTGCATCGCCTCTTGGAAGACAAGGGCCTTGGCCGCCACCACATGCATGAGCGGGCCACCCTGCAAACCGGGGAAAACCGCCTGGTTGATCTTGGGGAGCCAGTCCTTTTTGCACAGCACAAAACCCGAGCGGGGGCCGCGCAGGGTTTTGTGGGTGGTGCTGGTGACGAAATCGGCCCAGGGCACCGGGCTTGGGTGCTGGTCCCCAGCGACCAGGCCCGAGATGTGGGCCATGTCGACCATGAGCATGGCCCCGTGCCGCTTGCAGATCTCGGAGATTTGGTCAAACGGGATGACCCGCGAGTAGGCGCTGGCGCCGGCGACCACCAGCTTGGGTTTGTGCTCGCGGCAGAGGGATTCCATCTGGTCGAGATCGAGGCGTTCATCGTCCTTGCGGACGCCGTAGTGGTGGACCTTGTACAGCTTGCCCGAGAAGTTCAGGTGCATGCCGTGGGTGAGGTGGCCACCGTGCGCCAGACTCATGGCGACGATGGTGTCCCCGGGCTGCAGGGCGGCGAAGTAGACCGCCATGTTAGCGCTGGCGCCGGCATGGGGCTGCATGTTGGCCGCCTCGGCGCCAAAGAGCTTGCAGGCCCGCTCGATGGCCAGAAGTTCGACCTCATCGACCGCCTCGCAACCACCGTAGTAGCGTTTGCCGGGGTAGCCTTCGGCGTATTTGTTGGTGAGGACACTGCCCTGCGCCGCCAGGATGGCCGGCGAGGTGTAGTTCTCGCTGGCGATCATCTCGAGGCCGGTTTGCTGGCGTTTGCGCTCGGCCAGGATCGTTTTCCAAACCGCCGGGTCACTCGCTTCGATCGGGTGCATGCTTTCGCCTTCCACCTGGTTGAAAACTACTGGTTGAAACCAGTCGCGCCGGTTTTATTCAGGCGCCCAAAACCTGATCCAGACCCACCCCCGGATGATACAACACGCCACGCCAGCCTTGGCTTTGCGCGCCGGCAATGTTGTCCGCGAGGTCATCGACCAGCACCATGCGCCCGGCCGGCAAACCGGCGAGTTTCTGGCAATGGCGGAAAACCTCGGCCTCCGGTTTGCGGTATCCCACCGCATGAGACAGCACCACATGGTCGAAATGGCGAAGGCTGGGCGCAAACTGCCGCAAAAACCATTCGCTGTGCAGCGGGGTGGTATTGCTGAGCAGAAGCAGGGGGCCCTCGCGCTTTAGACGACCAAGCCAGCCTTCCACAGCCGGATTGATTTGGAAAATATCGG
>DKBS01000192.1 GCA_002451275.1 Planctomycetaceae bacterium UBA6894
ATAATCCGACAGAACTCTTGAAAATAGAAGCGGCCGGCCATTTTTCACTGGCCGGCCTCTTCTCTTTTTGGGGGAAAGCGTCCCTTTGGATCAGGGGCTTTCGATCGTTACCGCCATCACGACCGGGGCGCTGGCATCGCGGCCCTTGACAAACTCGATGGCTTTGAGGGGGGCCTGTTTTTTGGGCACCAGGCTCAGGTAACGGATCTGCTTACCCTGCAGGTCAAAGGCGAACTGGGAACCCGGCACATCGACGCGACGGATATAGTCGGAGAAATGCTCGCCGTTCTTCAGGGGGTGATCCTCCTTGCTGCCATCCTCATAGACCAGCCGGACGATCATGCTGGTGGAACCCTTGGGGATGGCGGGGTAATTCCAGCCACCCACCCCCGAAAGCAGGTGGATCGCACGGACATTGCCACCCACCGGCATGGAGACCTGCCTGGGCATCTTGGGAGCGGTGACGCCGTTGGTGCCGTACAGCATGACGGCATTGGGCCTGGTGCCGCCCTTGGGGTCGATGAGCGCAAAGGGAACGCCGGCGAAAGTCTTGGGCTTCCAGTCATCGAAGATCATGCGGTCGCCTTCGGACTCGGGCCCGAAGAACATACCGCGGTCCGTGGCGATGGTGGCGACCTTGTCGAGCGGCAGGGACAGGAACTTGCCGCGCTGGGTCATGAACTCGAGCAGGTCGGTGAGGTCCTTCTCGTTGATCTGCTTCTCGAAACCTTCGGGCATGAGGGACTTGGGCGAAACGCTGATTTCCTCGATGTCGGACCGGTTGAGGACATGTTTTTTGCCCTCGGCATCGACCAGCTCCAATGAGGTCTTAGTCTCGGAGTTCATCAGCCCACTGATGATCTGCCCGGCCGTGGTGACCACGGTCCAGGCGCGGAAGTTGCCTTCCACACCACGGCTGGGATCCATGATGTGGATCAGCAGCTCTTCCTTGGGATGGGCGGCCATGCCGGACAGTTCGGGCCCGATGCCACCGGGGGGAACACCCGGGCCTGCGACCGCGTTGTGCAAGTGGCACTTGGCGCAGTGTTGGAGGTAGACGGCCTTGCCGTGGGCGGCATCGCCTGTCTTTTTGGTCACGCCTTCGAGCTGATGGATGACCTTCTGCCGGTCGGCACTGGGCAGGCTGCCACCCATCTCCAGGAGTTTGCGGGCGCGATCGCCGATCTTGCGATCGGGGTGATCGGCCATGGCGCGCTGCTGGTCCAGGGGCAGGTCGGTCAGCCGCAGGGTGCCCTTTTCGCAGGCGTCGAGCAGGGCCGGGGTCCACCCGGTGCGCTGGGCGAGCAGGCGCAGCGCCTGGTTACGGATGGAGGGGCTCCAGCCGGAGGAAGCTTCAATGATCTCCTTACCCACCGGGGCTTCGGATTTGCCGATCGCCTCCACCAGGCCCCGGGCCAAGTCTTGCGAGGCCTGGGGGGTGATGAGGCTGAGCAAGGTTTTGACCAACGCCGAATCCTTCTTGCCGAAATCCACCGCCTGGGAAGCCGCGGCGATGCGGGCGGCCTCAGGGGACTTGGCATCCTGGATGGTTTTCATCAGTTCCTGGACGAGCTTCTCGGTCTGCTTCAGCAGGCTTTCGACCTGCCAGCGATCGCCCAGGCGGATAAGATCGCCACGCGCCTCGGCAGGTAATTGGGCCAGCAGAGTTTCCAACGCCTTGTCGCTTTGGGCATTCAGGGGGACCTTGCCTTCGGGCCAGCCCTTGACCAAGCCCTTCAGGACCACGGCGGCACGTTCCGGTTTGGCGGAAGCGAGTGCTTGAACCAGCTCATCGGCACGGCCAGCCGGTTTGCCCCGGGCGACATGCTCGGCAACGATGGACGCCACCTTGGTGGAGGTGGCTCCGGGGTCACCGGGCTGGGCCAACCACAGGCCCAGGAAGGAACCTTCCTGCCGGGCGGCGGCAGCGGTGACGGCATCAGGCAGCCAGCGGTCGCCTGTGATGACCGGATCCACCAACGCCTTGGCCAATGCCTCGGGTGCCTTGGGGTTGGCAGGGCGGTCGGCCAAGGCCAGGAAAGCGGCTAGACGGACCTGGGCATCGGGGTCGGTGGTGAGCCCGGCATCGATGATGGCGGTGGCAGCCTCGGCGGTATCGGGCAAGGCCAGGGCGGCATTGCGACGGACGCCAGCAGCAGGATGTTTCAAAGTGGCCATGATCGCCTGGGCGACCTTTTCATCTGCCAAGGCGCCCAAACCATGCAGGGTCCAGATGGCGTGCATGGCGCCCACATCGAGGCCGATTTCATCGACCTTGGGAGTGGCCAAGATTTCCAGAAGCGCGGGGACCACATCCTTCTGGCCGCGATCGACCAGCAGGCGCTGGGCGTGGCGACGCCAGAACAGGTTGGAATTGCGCAGCGTGGCGACCAGCTTTTCGGGGGAGGCATCCTTCAGGGTGAACTTCAGGTCGCCCGGGTTTTGTTTGGCGACCAGCCGGTAGATGCGGCCGTGGGTCTTGTCGCGCAGGGGGATCTCATAGGCGTTGCCCTTGCCGGTGGTGAACCCGGCGGGCGTGGGATTGTGCTGGACGATGTAGTTGTACCAGTCTATGACCCAGACATTGCCATCGGGGCCCACCTCACCAACGATGGGGGCTACCCATTCATCGTCACCAGCGAACAGGTTCCAGGAAGGGCGGGAGCGGAAATCCGCCCCCTCCGGCTGGATCTCGAAAGTGGCCAGCAGGTGCCCGGTGGGCTCGGCCACAAAGGCGGTGCGGTTCCAGTATTCCCGGGGGTAATTGCGGGCGGTGTACAGTGCGTGCCCCGCAGCGGCGGTGAATCCACCGTGCCAATCGACCTGGCGGATCTTGTCGGTGATATTGGCAAACTTGGGATTGCCAGCGATTCCGCGCAGAACGGTAGAGGCCCAACCACGGACCGCCTCATAGTAGCGGTTGGGAATGGGCATGTATTCACTGGGGTTGCCGTTGGCGGTGGAGCCGAAGAGGATGCCCTCCTCGGACAGGCCGATGCCCCAGGAATTGTTGTTGGTGTTGCGCAGGAACTCCATTTTGGAGCCATCGGGCTTCATGCGGACAAAGCCGGTACGGAAGTCGAGGTTCTCGCCACCCAACGTGCCGCGAAAACCGGAATAGCCGACCATGAAGTAGATCCAGTTGTCGAGGCCGTAGTTGAGGTTGCTGGGGCCGGCGTGGGTGTCGCCTACATTCCAGCCTGTGAACAGGACTTTGCGCTCGTCGGCGACATCGTCGCCGTTGGTGTCGGTCAACAGCAGGGTCTCGGGGGCCTGATGCACCAAGAGTCCGCCCTTGACGAAAATAATGCTGGTGGGGATGGAGAGCTTGTCGGCGAAGACGGTGGACTTGTCGGCAACGCCGTCACCGTTGGTGTCCTCCAGGATGGAGATACGGTCACGCCCCTGCCCGGGTGGCCTTTTCTCGTTGGGATAATCGACCGTCTCGGCCACCCACAGCCGACCGCGCTCATCCCAATTCATGGCGATGGGCTTGCCCTGGATCATGGGTTCGGAGGCGAACAGCTTCAGCTCGAAATCCGTGGGGTTGGAGATGTGGCGCATGGACTGCTCGACCGACAGGGGCTTTTGCATCTGGCCCAGAGTGTCCTTCGTCGGTCCACCACCACGGCGGTCGGGATCGTAAAACGGCACCTTGGCGGGTTGGTACTCGAAGGGGGGCAGGTCCTTGGCGATGGGGGTCATGTCGGGGGCGCCGCGGTAGGAGCCGGCTGCTTCTGGGTCGCGGGCAACCGCCCAATACAGGCCGCGCTGCAGCAGCTTGTGGAAAGCGGGATGGCCGAAGGTGCGCTCATCGTGGCCCCAGGCGGTGTAGAAGACACGGCCTTTGCCCTCTTCGCGCACCCAAGTCCAGGGCTCCTCGCCGGATCCTTCCTTGCGGGTTTCCAGGACGGTACGACCTTCCGTGTTGTGCTTGTGGTGGACATAGGTCTCGTCCCAACTCTCGAAGGGCTTGAGACCCTTCAGGATGGGGTGGCCGGGTTCCTTGACGATGGTGGTGAAGGTGCCGGTGCCGTGACGCTGGAACTGCGCGCCCACCAGACGGATGTACTCGGGAGAATTCAGGAAGCAGTAGGAGGCGCAATGCACGGGTACAAAACCCTTGCCCGAGCGGACAAAGTCAACCAGCGCCTTCTCCTGTTCCGGCTCGATTTTGGGATGGTTGGCATAGACCATCAGCGCATCGTATTTCGCCAGGGTTTCCGGATTGAGGACCTTTGCATCCTCGGTGTACTCCAGCCGGATGGGTTCCTTGGCCCACGCCGAGGCCAACTGGCGGTAGCGGAGGGCAGGCTGGTGATGCCCGTTGTCCCCCAGGAACAGCACCCGCACCGGGGTGGAGGGGGCGGGATCGGCCCCGGGTCCGACGGCAAGAGCGGAAAGCAGCAGGGAGAGGAACATGATCCACCTCGGCAAATCTTGAACGAACCCTTCGAACCTGGGCGGCGGGCCGGAGGTAACCGGGCACCGCCCTGAGGAATTAACCTGACCGGGCAACAGGCGGGGGCCTCCACGCCCATTTCGGGGTGGAGGTAGGCCTCTGAGGGTCAGATGTACTGGTTGATGATGTTCTCGAGCATCTCCTGGCGCCCGGACTCGTTCGGCTCGAGCGCGGGCTTGCCCAGGACATACTTCTCGAGCGACTCGAAGCTGGCCTTGCCGGCCTCAATCTCTGCACCCACGCCTGAATCGTAGGAGCGGTAGCGGTTCTTGAGGAAGTCATTGAGGACGCCGTCCTTGCGGATGGCGGCGGCGATCTTGGCGCCGCGGGCGAAGGCGTCCATGCCGCCGATGTGGGCATGGAACAGGTCAACCGGCTCGAAGCTCTCGCGGCGGACCTTGGCATCGAAGTTGACGCCGCCGGGTGCCAGGCCACCCTGCTCGAGGATGACCAGCATGCACTGGGTGGTGAGGTAAATATCGGTGGGGAACTGGTCGGTGTCCCAACCGAGGAGGGGATCGCCGGTATTGGCATCGATGCTGCCAAGGGCGCCCTGGATGCGGGCGTATTCCAGCTCGTGCATCATGGTGTGGCCGGCCAGGGTGGCGTGGTTGGTCTCGATGTTCATCTTCACATGCCCCATCAAGCCGTACTGGCGGCAGAAGTTCAGGCAGGCGGCGACATCGAAGTCGTACTGGTGCTTGGTGGGCTCTTTGGGCTTGGGCTCGAAGAGGAACTGGCCCTTGAAGCCGATCTTCTTGGCGTAATCGACCGCCATGTGCATGAACTTGGCCAGGTGGTCGAGCTCACGCTTCATGTCGGTGTTGAACAGGTTGTGGTAGCCTTCGCGGCCGCCCCAGAAGACATAGTTCTCGCCACCCAACTCGTGGGTGACCTCGAGCGCCTTCTTCACCTGGGCGGCGGAGTGGGCGAAGACATCGGCGTTGCAACTTGTGGCCGCGCCGTGCATGAAGCGTGGGTTTGAAAACAGGTTGGCGGTGCCCCAGAGGAGCTTGATGCCGGTGCGCTGCTGGGCGGCCTTGAGGGCCTTGACCACCGCATCGAAATTCTTGTTCGACTCGGCGAGGGTCTTACCTTCGGGCGCCACATCGCGGTCGTGGAAGGCGTAGAAGGGGCAGCCGAGCTTCTCGATGAATTCAAAAGCGACATCGACGCGCTTGACGGCGTTCTCGACGGATTCGGAACCATCATCCCAGGGGCGGAGCAGCGTGCCGGGACCGAACGGGTCGCTGCCGGTGCCGCGGAAGGTGTGCCAGTAGCAGACGGTGAAGCGAAGGAGATCCTTCATCTTCTTGCCTTCGACCACCTCCTCGGGGTTGTAGTGACGGAAGGCGAGAGGATTCTTGCTGGTAGGGCCTTCGTACTGGATCTTGCCGATGTTGGGGAAATGACTCATCGAAACGCTCCTGAACTTTCTTGAACCTGGAGAGGAAAGGAGTGACGGTGGCTACCACCGGCACCCGCGGGAAACTAGGCGAGGGTGAACTTGGGCAGGTGGACGATCTTGCCGCCCTGCTCGGTGGACTGGTGGGCGCAGATGCCGACGCAGGTCCAGTTGGCGGACTGGACGGCGTTGGGCCACGGGTCGCGGTTGTCCGAGAGGGCGCTGAGAAACTCGTTCACCAGGTGGGGGTGGGAACCGCCGTGGCCGCCGCCCTGGATGAAGGACAGGTGGTCCGCATCCTGGATGGACTTGGTGAACATGCGGATGGGCTCGGGCAGAAGGTGGGCGAAATCGGGGACCTCGACCTTGCTGGCGATCTCGTGCTCGGGCTTCTTGGCGGTGTGCATGACATGGGGCTCGCCCTCGACCAGCGCCCACTCGAAACTCTTCTTGGTGCCATAGACATCGAAGCTTTCGCGGTACTGGCGCGCGGTGTCGAACAGGAAGCGCCAGATATGCGCGCTGATGTCGGAGTCCTTGATCTTGATGTGGCAAGACTCGACGGCGTGCTTGTTGCCGGACTTTTTGGCCAGATCCTCGCGGATGGTGCCGGAGCCGAAGCAACTGACATACTCGGCCACCCCGTTGACCAGACCCAGGACCGGGCTGACGACATGGGTAGCGTAGTGCATGGGGATCATGCGTTCCCAGTACTCGGGCCAGCCGTCCATGTCCTGCGGGTGGGAGGCGGCCATGTACTGGATCTTGCCCAGTTCGCCCTTGGTGTACATGTCCTTGATGAAGAGGAACTCGCGGCTGTAGACAACGGTCTCGGCCATCATGTACTTCAGTTTGGTGTCGTGCACCAACTGGCAGATCTTCTCGC
>DKBS01000008.1:0-39938 GCA_002451275.1 Planctomycetaceae bacterium UBA6894
CTGATTGAATTGCTGGTGGTGATCGCCATCATTGCTGTCTTGGTCGGCCTGTTGGTCCCGGCGGTCCAGAAGGTCCGCGAGGCAGCCAACCGCATGAGCTGCTCCAACAACCTGAAACAGATCGGCCTGGCCCTGCACAATTTTCACGGAGCCACCGGGTACTTCCCCGCCAACCTGCGCCCCGCCCAGAATCAGACGGTCCGCATGCGCTGGTTGACCTGGATCCTGCCATATATCGAGCAGGACAACCTGTTCAAGAATTACAATCAGGCGCTGAACTGGTCGGATCCGGCCAACCTTCCGGTGACCAGCGTCCGTATCAAAATCCTCGAGTGCCCCTCGGCTCCGTCCGCCAGCCTGCTGGACGGCGCACCCGACGGTTCGCCTGCCTGGGCACCCATCGTGGCCAATTCGGACTACGCCGGCATCTACGGCGTGCACCCCAGCCTGGCCACCGCTGGCCTGGTGGATGTGGCCGGCACCATCCGTGGCGCCATCAGTAAAACGCAAAACCTCCGCATGGGAGATTTCATCGATGGAACATCCAACACCCTGCATGTGACCGAATCATCCGGCCGGCCCAACATTTACCGCATGGGCAAATTGGCGGTGGGGGCCTCCGCCACAGCCAGGGTGAACGGCGGTGGCTGGTGCCGCCCGGCCAGCGAAATCCCCTACCTGCTGGGCACAGACGCCACTGGCACTTCCACCCCTGGCCCCAATGCCATCAATGTGACCAACGGCGTTGACTACATCGCTGCCGGCGGTCCTTCCTCCACCTTCTACGGCACCGATGGGACCAGCCAGATCTACAGCTTCCACTCCGGTCTGGTGAACGCGGTGTTTGCCGATGGTTCGGTGCGAACGGTCAACTCCTCGGTGGGTATCCGCGCCTTGGCTCGCATGGTCACCCGCGATGGCGGCGAGGTCAACAATGACTAGGTTGTTGCGGGCGGGGTTGGTGGCCTTTGTCACCGCCTCGCTGATGCAGGCGATGGGCTGCTCCTCGGGTGAATCCCGTCGGCAGACCCATCCCGCCACCGGAAGTGTGAAGGTGCAAGGCAAGGCGGCTCCCGGTGCCACCCTGGTGTTCCACCCTTCCAAGGAATGGGGTAAGGATGAACCGAAGCCCCGGGCCACGGTGAAACCCGATGGATCCTTCGAGGTCACCACCTACGAGGGAACGGATGGCGCGCCCGAGGGAGATTACACCGTCACCGTCGAGTGGTATGTGCCCAACAAGCCGGACGATGGCAATGTGACCAACCGCGCACCCGCCAAATATGGCAAGGCACAGACTTCTCCCCTGAAGGCGACCGTCAAGAAGGGCCCGAACACCCTGGCCCCTTTTGAATTGAAATAGCCACCGCTCAGCGGCAGAAAAAACAGAACCGGGGCGCCAGGAGATTTCCCTGGCGCCCCGGTTCTGTTTTCCCGTGCACGAACGCGGGTTCATTCCCCCAGGGCGTGAACGGTGTTGTGCAATCTGCCGGTGAAGGTTTTCCCGTCCGTACCCGTGAAGATGTAAGCCACTTCCATGCACCAGGTGGGGGCGAATCCGTCCAGCTCCAGCTCGACGGATTTGCCATCCGCCGCAAGCGAGGCCTTGGTCACCTTCAACGGTCGCTCATCGTAATGTTTGGACCCGTAGTTGGCGGTGCGTTTCAGCCCCCACACCTTCACCGCCACTTTTTCAGCTGAAACCGACTTCGGGTCGAGGGCTTCGGTGAAGGTGAGGCTCAGGCCGTTTTTCCTGGCATGCAGGCCGGTCGGCAAATGCATCGGCTGCCCGGTGGCGCGAAGGCGGTAAAAACCTCCCGGATGGGTGGCGTTGCCAGCCCAGGCGAACATGCCGCACAGATAGAGCTGGCCGTCTTTCGGGTGGAAGCGGCCCCGCATCACCCCGGTGGGAAAGGGCGTGATCGGCAATTCCACCATGCCTCCCTGCATCAATCCCTTCCCGGTTTTCTCATGGGGCACCACAAACACCTTGCCGTAGCCGTAGGAGAGGTTCAGCAGCGATCCGTTCAGCGGGCCCCATTGGGGGCTTTCCACCCACAGCAGCTCGGCGGGTGAACGGTCAAAGTCGTTGGTGATCCAGCAAAGCGGGGGTTCCATCGCGTCATCGGAGGGATCGGTCACCTCCTGGTAGCCGAACATGTTGCCGTAAAACCGGGGCTTGCCACCGCTGCGGGCGTCGGGTGGCATCACCCAGTTGATCCGGTTTTTCGGGTTCCAGAAACCCTCCTGGTCGGTCACCACAAAGGATCCGTCCGGGTTCAGGCACACCCCGTTGGCCGCGCGGAATCCGTTGGCCAGAATCTCGGTTCGTGAGCCATCCTTGCTGACTTTCAACAGGGTGCCGTGGTGCGGCACCACCGCCTTCAGCCCGTGCCGCGCCGACTTGGCGTAGTAGAAATTCCCCTCCGCATCCGTTTGCAAACCCATGGCGAATTCATGGAAGTGTTCCGTCACCTGATGGTCGGTGTTCAGGCACTGGTACCAATCGGTCTCGCCATCACCGTTCAGGTCGTGCAGTGCCGTGAGCTGGTCCCGGCAGGTCACATAGATGCGTCCGTCTTTCACTTTCAGGCCCAATGGCTGGAACATGCCCGTGGCGATCCTTTTCCACCGCAAGCTGTCGCCGGCGGGTTCCACCATCCACACATCCCCATCCCAGGAGCAGACCGCAATCCGGCCGTCGGGAAAGAAGTCCAGTCCGGTGAAACGCGTTTGTGCGAGCCACGGGTTGGCCTCCGGGGCGGTGAGCAAGTCCACCGCGAAGGGGCCCTGGTTATCCCCCGGTTTCACACGCGTTTCCAGCACCTGGCCCCAGCGGGAGGGCCCGCCCTTGGTCAGGGCCTCCAGATCCAGATCCGATTCGGCCAGCCGGACTGCTGGCGGTCCCTTGCCATCGGTTTGTGTGTACAGGCAAAAGCGCAAAGGCTGTTCCCCTTCCGGTATTTCCAGGCGCAACCTCGATTGGTCGCAGGAGAACCGGACGGGAGTTTCGGGTGGATACACACCCGCCAGAAGAGGCCCGTTGGAAGGCCCGTCCTGGGTGGGGGGCGGACCGTTCCGGACTTGGGCATTCAGTCGGGCCGGGGAGGTGTCCGGCACCACGCCCTCCCGCGCCAGGTCTGGTTGCCATCGACCCGCTAGATGCTCTGCGCTTCCCTCCAATGGAGCCAAATCCGCGGATACGGTTTCCAGGGCGGCGCGATAAAAACGGACCTCGCCGATCTCCCCATCGAAATAGGTTTTCGGGCCTGGGAAGTTGGGAGCGCCCAGGCCGATGCGGGCGACGCTGCCCTTCAACTTCTGCTGCGTGACAAGGGTGCCCGATCCATCCGGCTTGCCGTCCACGTACAGTTGCACCTTGCCCCGGTTGCCAACCACCGCCACGGTGTGCCATTGGTCATCATCCAGCCGTTGGCGCGAGCTGACCGCCCCCACCCACCCGATGTCAAACACCAGATGGCCGCCGCGCAGGAACAGGGCCTGGCTGCCGGGAGTCCACGCCGGGCCAGGCATTGTCTGCGCGAAGATGGTGCCTCCCTGGCGGTTCTTGATCCGGGCGACCACGCTGAAAGGTTGGTCGACCAGATTGAAACGGTCCCCCTCCTTCACCTCCAGATAGGTGGCCCCGTCAAACCGGGGAAGCAAGGACAGGTTTTCCGTTTTCTTGCCGGTGGCACCATTGGGTTCCGCCAGAACGGCCGATGCACGGTCTGGTTGGCTAAAACGCACTCCTTCGGTGGGATGATCCGCAACCTGCAGCGCCAAGCTGGTTTTACGCGGTCCTATTTGCAGAATCCGGCCGAAAACCGGTGGCTCGGTGGCGGAAGGAACATTCAAAAGCCTGGGTGATTCCAGCACCTGGGTATCCCCCACCGTGTAGCTGAGCACCACCTGCTGGCCGTGTTGATAAAGGCCCCTGAACCTGGCCCAATCGGATGGCAGCGGACCATAAGGTTTCCCGTCCCGCCCGATGACACGCTGGTTGTCCGCCCAATCCCCATTAACGGGTCTGGCCCACCCCGGCCCGGTGGGATTCACTGTATCCACTCTCCCGACGAGCTTGGGATGCACCCCGTGCTCGCCGTTGAACTGGATAGCGCGCCAGTTGATGAAGTTGTCGGGGGTTTCGCCTCCCGTTTTGGGCTGATCCTGGACATTCCAGGCAGCGGCTACCCGCAGGGTGTCCTCGTCAAACAGCATCCAGTGCTTTCCGCGCGCCACGCCCCCCGCGCCCGGGTCCAGCCGAATGGCGATGCCCTTGTAGGCGAAATTCTGTTTTTTGCCCGGCACCTCATAGGTGTGGGTAAGCCATGTCCCGTAATCCATCGCGCTCCAGGGCTCGATGCGGGAGGGCGCCGGGCCACGGGTGTCTCCCTTGGGCAGTCTGGCCAGGTAGGTCTCATCCAGCCGGGAATACTGGCCGGGGTTGCGATCCTTCAGGTAGGTTTCACGGATGTAGTGGATCACATCGTATTTTTGGGAGGGCACCATCCAGGTTTGCGCCGTCATCTGGCCAAAGCCGCGAGTGAGTGTTTGGTACATCGCCAGGGGGTCGCTGCCGTTTTTGAAAACGCCCTCGGCGAAGCGCAGCGAGGTGGGCAGCGATCCCACCCGGTCCAGCGTGCCATGGCAGTTGGCGCAAACCCGCTGGTAGATAGCCTCGCCCCGTTTCAGCGAGCCTTCGTTCCAGTCCTGGATCAATCCGGCGTGATCAATTCGTTTCTCGTACTCGGGCAGGTTCAAGGTGATCAGGTGCGCAGCCGGTTGCAACGCGCGCGCCCGGGCAGGTCCGCCGTCTCTCACTTCCATCAGGTAACGGATCAGGTCAAGAAACTGTTGCCGACTGGCTAGTTGGTTCATCTGCCCTGCCGGCATCAGCGAGTCGGCCTGTTGCTTCACTTCGGCGATGTCCGCCGCCTTCAGCGTTACCGTTTCACCGTTTCGCGCCATATCGCGCAACACTAGGCGGTCTTTGGTCCTTTCAACCAAAATGCCCGCGATCAGTTTGCCATCCTCGGTGGCCACGCTCACCGCCTCGTAACCCTTGCGGATCGATTTGGATGGCTCCAGAACCGATTCCACCAACTGGGCGTCACCCACCTCTTTCCCCAGGGTGGCCAGATCGGGCCCCAGGGGAGACGGTTTGCCATCCCCCACGCTGTGGCACTTCGAGCACGCCAGATGGGGTTGGAAAAACACCACGGCGCCCCGCGCGGCATCACCCTTTTCGCGGGCCTCTAGTGCCAGGCTGGCCGCGGGTGTGGCCCGCAGTTCCGTGTCCAAACTCTGGGCCTGTCCGTTGCAGGCAAGCCCGACGAGGATCAGGCCGGAAACCATTCGGTGGAGGAAGGCGGGAAGCATTGCCGGGTCTCGCGGTCACGGGATGTTTCGCTACAGTTTACAGCGTGACGCCGTCTCGCACCTCCCTGGGTGAAACCGCATGCCCGAGCCTTGGATTTTTGATCTCGATGGAACGCTGGCCGACTCTTCCGAGGGGATCCTGGAGTCGATGGAGGTGGCGTTGAAAGCCTGCGGCCACCCGATGCGGGTGGCGGATCCCAGGCTGTTGATTGGTCCCAACCTGCCGGTGTCGGTCTCCATTGCCAACCCCGATCTGGGGCCCGGGGAAGTCAGTCAGGTGATGTCAGCCTACCGGGAGTATTACAACGCCACCGGCCACCGGAAATCCAGGCTCTACCCCGGTGTTTCCCAAACCCTGGAACATTTGGCGGCTTCCGGTAGGCCCCTGTACATCCTCACCAACAAGATCCAGCTTGCCGCAGACATCATTTCAGCCCATCTGGGATTGGATAAATGGGTGACAGGCATCTTCGGCCAGGATGCCGCGGAGCGCCCAAAACCCGACAGGATGATGGCTCTGGTCCGGGACCTTGGACTTTCCGATGGTGTGCTGGTGGGCGACGGTCTCGATGACTTCGCCGCCGCCCAAAGGGCCGGTTTCCGGTTCCTGCTCGCGCGGTGGGGCTATGGCGCCCCCGGCGTCGAGGAAAAACACGGCCCGGTGGAAGGCATGGACCGGGTGGAGGAAATTGCCAGATTCTTGAAGTAAACGGGCCCCCCCCTGATGCGAATCTGCGCATCCCATGCGCAGATTGTGTCCGTAATCTCCGCACCAGCCGGTTACTTGCCGCCCGGTTGAGCCGCACCATCTAGCCGTGACATCAGGTAGGCGAAGAGGTCCTGCACCTCTGCCGGGGCCAGACTTTCCAGCAGGCCGTCCGGCATGATGGATTGTCCGGTGGCGGTGCGAGTTTCAATGGCCGAAACCGGAATGGTGGCCTCCCCTTCAGCCCAGGCGATGTGAACCCCCTGCGGGGTTTCCTGCCGAATCACGCCCACCAGCACACGCCCGTCCTTCAGCTCCAAAATGGTCCGCTGATGCTCCCTACCCACCACAGCCGATGGATCCACGAGGTTTTCCAGCCAATATTGCACCTCGGCTCGCTGTCCGCCGGTCAGGTTCGGACCCAGGTTGCCACCCTCGCCAAACAGTTGGTGGCAGGCCGAGCACGAGCGGTTGAAGATTGCCTTGCCCTTGGTCGCCTCGCCCTTGCCCAGTGTCTCGGGGGTGAGGTTTTCTTTCCACTTGGCCAGAAGCTGCTTCTTGTCCGCCTGAATGGGCTGAATGCTGCCCCATGCTTTTTCCCACCGGGCGGTCAGGGCCGCATCCTTCAGGTTGGACACCTGTCGCGCCAGGTGCGAAGGGACGGCTTGGGGGCGAATTTTCCCCTGTTCCAGGGCTTCGGCCAGCTTTCCGGCCCACGAAGGCCGGCCCACCAGTACCGCCAGCGCGGCTTGTCGGGCATCCTCACGCAGCGAGCCCAACTGGCTGACAAGGATTTCAGCCAGGCTGGCTTCCTTGCCGGTTGCCATTCCCTGAATGGCTACCGGTGCCAATTCCGGTGTTTTCAAATGGGTCGCCAAAAAAGCCAGATCACCCCGGGGCCGCACCACCCAGGCTTCGAGAGCCTCCCGGCGTTTGCCAACGGGTAGCTGGGGATCCTCTGCCAGTCCCCGAAGGGTTGCCGAAACATCCGGCGTGCCGAATACCTGGGCCAGACGCATCCCCTGCAGCCGCGTGTCCAAATTCCCGGATTGGTCCAGTACGGCATACGCCTTCTCCCAGCCCGTTGGAGCCTTGGGTTGGGCCTGGGACGCCTTGGCTTCCAGCCAGCCCTTCAAAAGCTCGTTCGGTTGACGCACCTTCACCTCGCCGGCGATCGCCCGGGCCAGCCAAGCCTCGCCCTCGCTTTCCTCCGCGGTGCGGCGGGCCGCCCAACGCACGATGGCGGGCAGGGCGTCATTGCTGAGCAGTTGGCTCCGCGCTTCCGCGTTGTTTTTCAAGGCAGGTTCCAAACGATACCACAGCAGCAGGGGAATCATCGGGTCCTGCGCGTCGGCCAGATTTGCCGCCAGCGGCAGAAGCAGGTCTGTCCGGTCGCTGTTTTCCAGTTGGCCGGCGGCACCGGCAAGGGCCAGCCGCACCCGGGCGGAAGGCTCGCCCTGCCGAACCCGGTTCACCCAGGCTTTCACCACTCTGGGATCGGCGCGCCCCTCACCCAGCCCCAACCGTGCGGCCCAGCCTCGGACGGTCTCATCCGTGTCATTCACCAGAGCCGTCAGCACCTCCACCGGCACGGTGCCCAAATGGGCTAGCGCCCACAGGGCGGTCAGCCGCACCCTGGGTTTCTCTGCTTTTTCCGCCAGTTCCACCAGACGGTCGCGCACTGCAGGATTCAGGAATTGGGCATCCAGTCGGTCGCGCAGGGTCAGGCGAATCTGGTCTTCCATCCAGCCGTCACCCGAGGCCAGATAGGGCAGCAGGTCCGTGTCCTTCAAGTCAGCCGGCCGAACACCTTTCGCCGTCTGGATGCCGCGCGGGGCGATTCGATAGATCCGCCCGGTGATCCCATCGGCCTTGTCGTAATTGTGGCATTCGCCAGTGTCGGACCAGTCCGCAACCAGCACAGATCCATCCGGTCCTTGGGTCACGATCAGGCCGCGGAACCAGGGATCACTCCACTGAAAGGGGTCGGGAAGGTGGCTGGCCGTGTAGGTCGATTGCTTGGGGCTCAGCTTGTCGGCGTTCAGCCGCATGCCGTGGATGTTGGCCATCAGGGCCGAGCCATTCAGCTTTTCGGGCCAGTCGGGATGCCGCACAATGGCCAACCCGGCGTGGGCATGGCCACCTCCGGCCACGGAGTGCACACCGGTCCCGCCGCGCGAACTGGTCCAGTGCCCGCCCCCCCAGTGCAGGTGATCGGCAATGGTGGCCATCAGTTGGTAGGACGCCGGGTTGGGGTCGCTGCCAAACATGCGCTCGTAGCGCCCGCCCGGCACCACATGCCACAGATGCGCGATCACGCAGTTGGTAATGAAGGCCTCGCCGTTGCCGTCAAAATCCAGACCCCACGGGTTGGTGCTGCCGTGTGCCACCACCTCGAAGCGTCCCTGGGTGGTGTGGTACCGCCACACGCCGCAATTCATCTTCACCCGCTGGGCTTCCGGCGTCCCGGGCGAACCGACCGAAGCGTTGCCCAAAATCCCGTTGCAGCCCCACAGCCAGCCATCGGGCGCGAAACGCAGGCTGTTCACAACATTGTGCTTGGCCTTCAGGTCAAAGCCGTTCAGCTTCACCACGGCTGGCCCATCTGGCTGGTCGTCACCGTTGGCATCGGGCACCAGCAGCAGGTTCGGCGTGGCGGCCAGCCACACCCCGCCCTGGCCCAAGGCGATACCCGAAAGGTTGGTGGCATTGTCCAGGAATACGGTTTTCTTGTCGGCCTGTCCGTCGCCATCGGTGTCTTCAAGAATCAAAACTTTGTCTTTGCCCTGCTTCCCGTCGGTGATCCAGTGCGGGTAGGAATGGTTCTCGATCACCCACACCCGGCCCTTGGCGTCGGTAGTCATCGCGATCGGTTGCGAGATCATCGGCTCGCTGGCGAAAAGGGTGGCTGAAAACCCTTCGGGCAGTCGCATGCCTTCCAGCGCTTTTTGCGGAGCGTGCGCCTGGTCCTGCCCGAACAGAAGGAACGCCAATACAAGGGGCGAAGTAGCCATGGATGTAACCTGGAGAAGATCAGGGAAAAGACGGGGAAACTAAAGCCTAACCGGCTGTTTTCCCATGTCCAATGGAATTAGGTGCGGTGCCAAGGCTTTGCCGGGGCTGGTTGGTCAAGCCCCCTTCAGCGACCGCATGGTCTGCCGTGCCGCCTCATCGCCATCTGGAAGTGGGAAAATCTCGGCCGAACAGTAGCCCCGGTACCCTGTCTCCTTCAAGGCTTGGAGGATGGGCCCGCTGGCGGTGTGCCCCAGTCCCATCGCCTGGCGGTTGCTGTCGGCCCAGTGCACATGGCCAATCAGCGGCCCATGCTGCCGCAAGGTTCCCTCAATCGAATGTTCCTCGATATTCATGTGGAACAGGTCAGCCAGGATTGTGCACCCGGTGGCGCCACGCCTGGCAATCAGTTCCGCCGCGTCCTCCACCGTTCGCAACATCACTGTTTCGTAACGGTTCAGCGGTTCCACCAGAAAAGTGGTGCCCATAGACCGGGCATGGGCCCCCATCTCCACAATCGCGTCCCCCAGCCATTCCAAAGCCTGCTCCCGGTCCACCTCGAGCGTCGCGCCGCCCTGCATGCTGCCCAAAATGGCTGGCGCGCCAAATTTGGCCCCGGCCGTGATGACACCGCGGATGAATTCCCTCGCCCGTTCCCGGATGCCCGCATCAGCCGCCACCAGGCTCAATCGGTGCACCACCCACCCGGCGCCCGTTCCCACCGCGGCCAAAGACAATCCATGCCGCTCCAGAACCGGCCTCAAGGTGGATTCTGCCAGGGCCGAGGGCTCCGGGGCGAACACTTCAACGGCCTCGAAACCGGCGGCCCTGGCCCGGGCGCAGCTTTCCTCCAGGCCGCCGTGGAAAACAAAGGGCCCGCGGGCTGCTTGTGGAACCAGACAAACGGTGACGGCGGGGCGCATGGCGGTTTCCGAAAGGGCTAATGCTTGGAAAACGGGGTTTTTCGCGGAAAAAGGAGGCCTTTCTCCGCGCCCATGGCACCACCCTAACCGTCCATGTCCCCGGCGCAAGGGCTTGGGCGCCGACCTGCTGGCATGACCCTGCCAAATCCACTAAATTAAGCTCAGACTCCCGGCCATTTTGCTCAGCTCCAGGCGCCCCTTCGCATGCCCGATTCTGCCGCCCTCCCAGGCCAAACGGAAGACCTTGCTGTCACGCTGGAGGCGGTTCAGGCCCGAATCCGCGCGCTTTTTGGCTCCAAAGATGCCAAACGCGGCATCGATGGCACATTCCTCTGGTTCATGGAGGAGGTAGGCGAACTGGCCAGCGGCTTGAGGGGTGGCGATGACACCGCCAAGGTCGCCACCGAGTTTGCCGATGTCCTAGCCTGGCTGGCCACCCTGGCCAATATCCGCGGCATCGATTTGGGTGCCGCATTTCGGGAAAAATACGGCCTCGGTTGTCCCGGCTGCGGGCAAACCCCCTGTGCCTGCCCGCCCCAGGAGAAACCATGAACGCCTGCCTGCTCCTGGCAGCGCTGGTGCTCCCGGCGCAAACCGCTTCCCAAACCGTTCCCCCGTCCAACGTGCCGGCACCCCGTTTGGGGGTGTCCCGCCATGGTTTCGCATCGCCCTTGGGGGGCCGGGTGCTCCGTGAGGGCATCTGGCATCCGGTGGAGGTGGAAATCACCACCGAATCGGTCGTGCCAGCCGGTACTTGGCACCTGGTAACTGAGGGGCTTGATCCTTGGGGCGTGCCCGCCCGTACGGAGCGCGTTCTGCCTCTGCTGCCGCCCGGTGAGCAAAAGGTGCAGGCCTTCAGCCCCCTGGCCGGGACCTGGACCAAGCCGGTTCGTGTGTGGCTGGAGGAAGTCTCCACCGGCAGGAAACTGGCCTCCGCCCGCCCGGCCGAGGAAGAGGTCCGAGCACTGGGGACAGGAACAAGCCTCGTGCTGGTGGCGGGGCGGCCCCTGGCTGAATTGAACCGGGCCCTGTTTACACTGGAGAATCCTAATCTCCGCAAAAAGGAAGGTGAAGAGGCGGAGGTGGATCCTGCCGCCGGTCTGGTCATCCTGGGCAGCCCTGCCGATTTGCCCGAAAGCCACCTCGGCTACGGCGGGGTCGACCTGCTGGTGCTCCAGCCCGACTTGGTCTGGATAGATGCCTGGCTTGCTCCCAGAAATTCAGCCCGCCGCCAAGCCTTGGCCCTTTGGTTGGCCCGTGGCGGCCGCTTGGTGCTGGGATCCTCGCCGGCGACATGGTCTCGTCTCGACGACCTGGGCCGGGAATTGGGCGTGGCTGGCGAAAACATCCTGCCGGTTCTTCCGCTTCCCGGAGTGGCGGAGCGCAGGCTCCCTGTGAGCGGCCTTTCCCGTTGGGTGGGGGGCAACCTGCCCCCCCTGGCGGCCCGGCCCCTTCCCGGTTGGCAGGCCCGCCCTTCCTCCGATGTGCTGGCTGCCGAACCGGTTCCCGGGCAGCCCGCGCGTCCAGTCCTGGTGCAAGGTGGCGTGGGTCGCGGCTGGCTGGCTCTCGCGGCGTTTGAAATGGAGGGCTCTGTCACCGACAACGCGCCCCAGGAAAAGGAAATTTGGCTCGCTTTCTGGAAAAAACTGTTGGGTGAGTTGGGGCTTCCGCGCCCGGCGCTGCCTTCCGGTTCCCCCCTGATGGACGAATTGTCCGATACCGGCATGGGGGTGCTGCCCTTCGGTTGGGTCATCATCTGGAGCCTGCTGTTTCTTGCCATCGCTGGGCCTCTCGACTATCTCTTCACGACCCGCGTTTTGAAACGGCCCGAGGCGACCTGGTGGACCCTGCCCCTGGTGTCGCTGGCGGCGGTCGCCGGTGCGATCGCGCTGGCCCGGGGTTTGCACGGTGAGCAACCGCGCCATCGCCGGCTCGATCTGGTGGACCTCGTGGTCAGCGGCGAGCCCGGCAAAAAAGCTTCTTGGGCAGGCGGCAGCACGCTGGTTTCCCTGGTCGACCCGAAAAGGGCAACGCTTGATTGGGGGCTTGAGCTCGAGCCCCAATGGTTGGGCGAGTCGGATCAGGCCTGGTACGGTCCGGGGGGCCCCTGGCTCCATGAGGACCGGGCGCGGCCCGGGCCGGTCCTCCCCGCCCGCCAAGGCTACACCTTTGGTGCCGAGGCGGCCTCGGTCAGCCATATTCCCGCGGGACCGGGCGCCGAGCGCCTTTTCCGGGCGGATTGGTTGGCCCGGTTGGAAGAAACAGCCATGTCGGCCCGCCTGGCCCCCTCGCGCACCTCCGGCTCACTGGAGGGTGTGATCGAAAGTAATCTGCCAGTGGACTTGGTCGAGGTGGTCCTCGTCTGGGCAGGGCGGGCCACCCCGGTGGGCGACCTGCCCGGCAGGGGCGGGCGTGTCCGTGTTGAAATCCATCGGGTGGGTGACGCGGGTGACACCGCGGAGACCTGGCGGCTCAAAACCCATCAAGATGCCGGATATGTCGCCGGCACGGCCCGCACCGGTATCGGCCGTGAACATGTCCGGAGGGATTTGGTTTCCCGGTTTGAACCCTTCCTGTTTGCCAGGCCCGAGGCGGAAGACATTCTGCGCGCCACCGGGTTGGGGTGGGACCAAAGCTGGCGCTTGCGCCAGGTGGGCGGGCAATGGCGCCGCGAGGCGGTGCTGGTGGGGCGGGTTGCCCGGGGCGATGGCCCCGCCAGGGTTCGCATGGCTGCGGATTCGGACCAGGTCCCTGGCCTGGGTGAAAACACCACGATCTTCCGGGCGTTCCTGCCCGTCGGGGCGGGCGAGAAGACAGACACGGCCAACGCCGCTGGAGGCAACGGGCGATGATCGAATGCAGTGACCTCACCAAGATGTATGGTGACCTTTACGCCCTCAACCGCCTCAACCTGAAGCTGATGCCGGGTGATGTCTACGGTTTCATCGGCCCCAACGGCGCCGGCAAGACCACCACCATGCGCATCCTCGCCACGCTGCTCAATCCCACCTGGGGCGAGGCGTCGGTCTGCGGCTATTCCATCCACACCAGCCCGCGTGAGATCCGCCGTTTGGTCGGCTACATGCCAGATTTTTTCGGCGTGTACGACGACATGAAGGTCATCGAATACCTCGAGTTCTTCGCAGCCGCCTACCGCATTACCGGAGAGGCCCGCACGAAAAAGTGCGACGAGGTGCTCGACCTGGTGGACCTGGAGTTCAAGCGCAACGCGCTGGTCACCAGCCTGTCCCGCGGCATGACCCAGCGGCTGGGGCTCGCCCGCGTGCTGCTGCATGATCCCCAGGTGCTGCTGCTCGACGAACCCGCCAGCGGCCTGGATCCACGCGCCCGCATCGAGATGCGCCGCCTGCTGAAAAAGCTCCGCGGCCTGGGCAAGACCATCATGATCAGCAGTCACATCCTTCCCGAGTTGGCGGATATCTGCAACAAGATCGGCATCATTGAGCGCGGCCAGTTGATTTTCAGTGGGGATGTGGCTTCCGCCATCCAGCAGGTGCGCGAGGCGCCCGTGGTGCGGGTGGGTGTCGCCCACGATCGGGAGCCCGAGGCCAAACCCCTGCTGGCCAAATTGCCCCAGGTCACCGGTGTCGAACTCACCGCCGATCCGCCCTGCCTCGTGGTCACCTTGAAAAAAGAAGTGGAGGATGTCTCCTTCCTTGCGGACGAACTCATCCGCGGCGGTTTCAAGGTCCGCCTCCTGCAACTGGAGGAGATCGACCTGGAGGATGTTTTCCTGGGCATCACCAAAGGTGTTGTCAGCTAGCAAGGGCTGGGGTTGGGTTCGGCGGTTTGCTGGAAGAGGGTCATCGTCCCATGCGAGTTCTGGTCACCGGCGGAGCCGGTTACATCGGCAGTCACTGTGCCCTGTTGCTCAAGGAGCGCGGCCACGAGGTGTGGGTTCTCGATAACCTCACTAATGGCCATCCCAAAGCTCTGGAAAGCTTCCTGCCGGCCGACCGCCTCATCGTGGCCGACCTGGGGGACACCCACCGGGTCGAGCATGCGCTGCTGGCCAACCGGATCGAGGCGGTGCTCCACTTCGCCGCCTTCGCCCTGGTGGGTGAAAGCGTGGTGCGCCCCGACAAGTATTGGAACAACAATGTGGTGGGCACCATCTCCCTGCTCACCGCCATGCGCCACGCCGGGGTGGGCAAGATGGTCTTTTCCTCCACCGCCGCCGTCTACGGCGAACCCACCGTGGTCCCTATCCCCGAGGATCATCCGAAGTCTCCCTGCAACCCGTATGGCCGCACGAAGCTCGTGATGGAGGAGGCCCTGGCAGACCATGCCGCAGCCTTTGGCCTGGGGGCGACCGTCCTGCGCTATTTCAATGCCGCCGGGTGCGATCCCCAGGGGCGGCTGGGTGAGGACCATGCGCCTGAAACCCATCTCATTCCACTGGCAATCCGCGCCGTGGTCGATCCTTCCAAGCCGTTCCAGATCTTCGGGGCCGATTGGCCAACCCCCGATGGCACCTGCGTGCGCGACCTCATCCATGTGACCGACTTGGCCGAAGCCCATCTGCTGGCGCTTGAGCGCATGGAGGCGGGCAAGGTCAACCGTTACAACCTGGGGAACGGCGAGGGCCACTCGGTGCGCCAGGTGCTCGATGCCGTTGGCCGCGCCTCAGGCAAGCCTGTACCGGCCAATGTGGCGCCCCGCCGTCCGGGCGACCCCGCCGTGCTGGTTGCCGATTCAAGTAAAGCCCGTGCTGAACTGGGCTGGAAACCCAAATATCCCGATATCGACAGCATCGTCGGTTCCGCCTGGAACTGGCTCAGCCGTCACCCCCGCGGCTACAAAACCTGATCCCCAGACACTGGCCGGGGCGCCATGTTGATCCTGCTGGCATCGCTGTTGTTTGCTCAACCTGCTCCGGGGGAGAAGCCTCCCTCCGCGCCGACTGTCCGCCCGTTTCCTCAGTTGCGTGAGCTGGCCTGGCGGGCCGATGCGGTGATCCTTGGCACGCTCCCCGAGGGGAAGCCGGGCGCGGTGGAAGTTTTGGAAGTTCTCGCCGGGGAAGCCGGTTCACCCGGAAAACTGCTGACGGTTTCCAATATCGGGGAAGCCGGTGGGCCCCAGGAACCCCCCAATATCCAATGGCGCTGGTTATTGCTCTATCTGGCCAAAAATCCAGGTGGCGACGGCTGGAGGATCTTGCCCGGGGGCTGGCGCGGTTCCACCGGCGGTGAGCAGGTGTTCGAGCCTGAACAAGCCAAAAACAGCCCCCCGGGGACCATCGCTCCTTCCTGGGATGCGATGATGGAGCGTACCCGGGCCGACCTGCGGGCCGTGGCCAGTCTGCGTGCCGTCTTGTCTGTTGCTCCCGGAACCCGGGACACTGGCGTGCTCGACTGGCTCGGTCGAAACGCATCCGCTTCCCAGAATCGACATCCCGAATCGGTTTGGCCCGCAGCCGCCACCGCCGCGCTCGACGCCTTGTACGCCTCGCCTGACCCCGCCTCGCGATGGGCCGCCGCCCGCATGGAGAAGCGGGCTGAACCCGCCACCCTCTTCAAGCGTGGTGAACCGTTCACTACGCCAGAAATGATCGACTTCCTGCTCGGCGTGCTTGCTTCCGGGTCCACCCCATCAGCCGATCTGCCCCTGGCTCTGGAGGCTGTCACCGCGGCCGTGAATAATGGGGCTAAACCTTCCGCTGAAACCCTGTCCCGGTTGCTTTTAGCCCTACCCGAACGGGTTGCCGACAAACATCTCAAGCGTTCCGCCCTGAACGGCATGCTGGCTGTTGCCAGAAGGCGGGACCTTCTCCCCCCCGGTCCGTCGCGTGACAAATGGCTGCAGCAGGCCCTGTCGTGGTATCAGGTGGAACGCAAGGGAGCCGACCGCGGTCAATATGCAAGTCTGCTGGTGGCCTTGGGGGACCCCAAGGTGTATCAGGATGCCAAAGGCAATCCCGCTGGCGTCCTGCTCCTGGTGGAGGAACTCTCGGCGGATGGTTTCCGGTTGAGGGGAATCCTGCGCCAGGCGGGCAACCCGCTGCCGGTTCAGGAAAAGCCCGTCCTGCGCCTTGAGCGCATCGATCCTGCCGGGGCTGTTCTGGTCTCCAAGGATGAGCCACTCACCCTACCCGATGCCATCGACTGGCAACCCGGATGGAAGGGCCCCGCCGTGGTCCCTTTCACGGTCAACGCCCGGGGCCTCGATCCGGGTATTTGGCGGCTCACCGTCCGTGTCAAAAACGATGAGGGCCTGGCCGGGGCCAAAACACCCGAGGGTTGGTGGCATTCAGAGCCCTGGCTGTTTCAGGTCAAGGGCCGCAACCCGTCCGGCCAACCGGAAACAGTGCCAGTGGTGGTTGATCCGGAGAAACCCTGATGTTGTCCCTGCTGTTGGCCGCCATGGTTGTTGGCCAGGCCCCCTGTTTGCGCCAGTCCCACGCCCACAACGACTACCTGCACCCCCGCCCGCTTTTCGATGCCCTGAACTTGGGTTACACCAGTATTGAGGCCGATGTTTTCTCCGTGGGAGAGAAAATCCTGGTAGCCCACACGCCGCTCGAATTGGCCGGCGCCAAATCATTCCAGGAGCTCTACCTGGATCCGCTCCAAAAATTGGCTGGACAAAAGGGTGGCAAGATCGCCGCGGATGGCCAACCGTTGTGGCTTCTCGTCGATATCAAGAACAACCCGGAAAAGACCTGGTCACTGGTGGCTGCCGAGATTGCCAGGCGGCCAGCCGTGTTCTGTCGCTGGGAAAAAGGTCGCAGAGTCAGCGGCCCCGTCTGGGTGGTGGTCTCCGGTTCCGCCCCCCGCAAGGCGATCCTTCAGGCCGAACCCAGGTTGGCCAGTGTCGATGGCCGCCTGCCTGACTTGGGGCAGGGCATCGAAGCCGATGCCGTCCCTTGGATTTCAGACGCTTGGAACGGAACCTTTCAATGGCGCGGAAAAGGCCCCGTTCCAGAGCCCGACAAGGCGAAAATGCGAGACCTGGCTTCCCGCGCCAAGGCGGAGGGCAAGCAACTCCGTTTTTGGGGAGCGCCGGACAATGAAACATCTTGGACGGCCCAGCGTGAGGCGGGCGTGCACCGCATCGGCACCGACAAACTGAAACAATGCGCTGTCTTCCTGGCAAATCCCTAAGGCAGATCAGGAATCCCTGCGGATTGTACCCGGCCCCTCGCCGGCGGTCTTGTTGTATTTGCCGCCGGCACCCTTCTTGTATTGCGTGAAGCCCAGTTTTTCCAGGTTCTTGGCGCTCATGTCGGGTTTGGCGCGCCCGGTGGATGTCTTGGCCCCGGGGACCGAGAAAATGCGCCGCACCGGTCGCCCGTCCACCGGGTGACGGGTCAGTGGCTCCTCGTCAAACGATTGCAGGTGGGTGAACACTTCCCCCTCGCTTCCGTCCGGCAGAATCACAGCGTATTCATAGGTGGGCATGGCAGAAACTCCGGCAAACACAAAAACTTGCAGATCATTTTACAACTGATTTTCCAAATTTCTAAACCCCGGGTAAACGAATGCATCCCCGGTTCATTCCCCCTCCACCATGCAGTCGGGTAGCGCCGCTTTCAGTGCCTTGAATCCAGCGGCGGTCACGCGGCTGCGGTACAGGTTCACCACTTCCAATTGCTTCAATTCAAAAAGAAGTCGCACACCCTGATCGCTCACCTGGGTGTGCCGCAGGGTCAGCCGGCGAAGTTGCTTCAGGTTTCTCAAATGGCCCATCCCAACATCGCCCACCCGGGTGTTGTCCAGTTCCAGCGTGTCCAACTGGCCAAGCCCAGCCAGATCAGCCAGCCCCGTGTCGGTGATGGCGGTTCCTTCCAAATCCAGCGCTTTCAGTTTCTTCAGGCCCTTCAGGTGCCTCAACCCGTCGTCGCCAATCCGGGTGTCGTGCAGGCCCAATTCCTCCAGATCCTGCAGGGGCGCCACATGGGCAAGCCCCTTGTCGGTCACCAGGGTGTGACTGAGATCCAGGTTTTTGAGCGCCGTGAATGGGCCGATCTTGGCCAGGGTGGCATCGGTCATGCTTACCCGGTGCAAATCCAGTTCCACCACAGGCCTTCCGGGAAGACCCCCGTCGCGCACCACCCGGGCTCCCCGTGCTTCCAACTCACGGATCAGCGGCTCATCGCCCACAATGGCATCCTGACCCGTCCAATGGACCGGCAGGGCGGCGCACACCAGAAAAATCAGCAGCCGAATTCGCATGCCTTGTCCGTTGGATTAGTTCTTGCCGGTTCCATCAGCAAGCCCTTCAAGGTGCCGGCCGCCAATGCGGCCACATGGCCCCCGTCCCCGCCTTCAGGTGGGTGACCTGGATTTCCCTGCCGGTTGCCAGTTCCCGGGCGATGATCTGCCGCACCCCGTCCAGTCTGGACCCATAAGCCAGCCACTTTCCGTCCGCCGAGGGGGTGGGGTGGTAATGCAAGGTTCCCGTCGACGAGGTGGTCAGCCGTTCCGGTTTGCCATCCAGCGCGCACCGAAACAGCTCGATCGATTCTCCCACTTGGGCCGTGTAAAAAACAGAGTGCCCATCCACAGCCCAGCAGGGGGTGTCGCTCGATCCATCATGGAAATCAGGCACATCCAGGAACTGGATCACACCTCGGTGGCCACCCCGGTCCGCCAGCTTGCGCTGGCCTGTTCCGTCGGCTTTGGCCACATGCGGGTGGCAGTTGTGGTGCTCTCCAGACACAAACAGCACCCAACGGCTGTCGGCTGACCAGGTTGGCCCGAAATTGAACGGGTTGCCGGTCTTCACCTGCGTTGCATGCGATCCGTCCGCGTCCGCCACATACACCTGGTAGTCCTTGTGGTAGGCCACCCGCTTGCCGTCGGGCGAACTGGAGAAACCGTAGGTGAAGCCCATCGCCCCGCTGGTCAAATCCACCTTGTTGGCACCATTGAGGTCCATGCGGTAGGGGTGCGACTCGCCGTGGATCAGCGCCGTGAATCCCAGCCGGTTCGGTTCCTTGGGCCAGTAAAAAAGTCCGGTGTTGTAAAAGCTGACCCGGTTCACCGCGGTCGGGTTATCCCGTTTCCCCGTCTCCACATCCACCAACAGCGAGTCCACCAGTCGGGTTTTCGCGTCGAAGCGGAAGGTTTTGTGTTCCTCCTCCCAAGCCGCGTTCTCCGGACTGTGCCATCCGGAAAGAATGATCGCCCTAGTGCCATCCGGGGACCATCCGGCGAACTGCGTCCAGGTGTCGGGCTTGATGGTAAGATCTGCTGCTATTTCCCGCTGACGGGTCCCATCCAGACTGACCACCATGGCCCGCATGGTACGGGTGTTGGCGTGTCGCCCACCCGGCAAGTTGGTGCGCAAAACGGTGAAGCCAAGTTCAGCCGAATGCTGTGCAGCCAGCATCGGGCATATAACCCAAAAAAGGATCCATGCGGATAAACAACGCAACGCCCGGGGGAAAAGAACCTGGAAGTTCATTGGGTCTTCTCCCCCACGCCTCGTTTCACCTTGCCGGAGGATCACCCCACAATGTTCACCAGCTTGCCCGGCACCACGATCACCTTCTTGGGTGCGCGCCCGCCCAGGTTTTCCTGGACCTTGGCGTCCGCCAAGGCCAGCTTCTCCAGCTCTTCCTTCGCGGTGTCGGGGGCCACCACCAGGCGTGCTCGCAGCTTGCCGTTCACCTGCACCGGAATCTCGATGGTGCTCGCCACCAGCAAGGCCGGGTCGTAAACCGGCCAAGCCTCATAGGCCAAGGTGTTCCCGAGACCCAGGGCATGCCATAACTCCTCGGCCAGGTGCGGCGCGAACGGTGCCAGCAGCAGCACAAAGGGTTCCAGGGCAGTCCGTGGCTTGCTGGCCAGCGGCGTCAAATAATTCGTGTACTCCATCATCGCGGCGATGGCCGTGTTGAACCGCATATGGTCCAAATCGTCCGTCACACGCTTGATGGTCTGGTGCAGCAGGCGCAGGGTTTCGGCATCCGGCGTTTCGCTGGTCACCTGGGGGTTCAGCCGCATCTCCTCGGCCCGCTCGTCCATGAACACGCGCCACACGCGGCTCAGGAACCGGTACACCCCTTCCACACCCCGCATGCTCCAGGGTTTGGTCGCCTCGAGCGGCCCCATGAACATCTCGTAAAGCCTAAGGCTGTCCGCGCCGTAATCCTTCACCACCTCGTCAGGGTTGATCACGTTGCCGCGGCTCTTGCTCATCTTGTTGGCGCGAGCGTCCACCTTGATGGCCGGGTCGTTTTTCAGCACAAAGCTGTCGCCCTTTTTCTCCACCTGCTCCTCGGTCAGTCGCACGGCCTCCACGCCGTCCTTGTCCTTCTGGTTGGGTTGCACCCAGGCTCCCGCCTTGTCGCGGAAGACCGTGTACTCCATCTCACCCAGGATCATGCCCTGGTTTACCAGCCGTTTGAAGGGCTCGGCGGTCTTCACATGCCCGCGGTCGAACAAAACCTTGTGCCAGAACCGGCTGTACAAGAGGTGCAGCACAGCGTGCTCGGCTCCTCCCACATACAGGTCCACCGGCATCCAATAGTTTTCTTTGGCCGGGTCGCAGAAGGCCTGGTCGTTTTTTGGGTCCAGGTAGCGCAGGTAATACCAGCAACTCCCGGCCCACTGGGGCATGGTGTTCAGTTCCCGCCGCCAGGTGGTGCCTTGCCGCTTCACTTCCACCCAGTCGGTGGCCTTGCCCAAAGGCGGCTCCGGCCGGCCCGATGGTTTGTAGTCATCCAGCACGGGCAGTTTGAGGGGCAACTCCGCGACATCAATCGGCTCGATTCGACCGGTGGGCTCTCCATCGGTCCCGATCTCGTGCAGCAACGGGAACGGTTCACCCCAATAGCGTTGGCGGCTGAAAAGCCAGTCCCGCAGCTTGTAGTTCACCTTGCGGCTGCCTTTATTCTCCTTCTCCAGCCATTCGGTCATCCGCGCCTTGGCCTCGGATGTCTTCAACCCGTCCAGGAAGCCCGAGTTGCAGGCGATTCCTGGCTCGCAATAAGCGGCATCAGCGGCAGGGGTTGAGCCGTTCAGGGGGCTCACCACCTGCACGATGGGCAGATTGAACTTTAGCGCGAACTCGTGGTCCCGCTCGTCGTGGGCCGGCACCGCCATGATGGCTCCGGTCCCGTAGCCGGCAAGCACATAGTCGGCGATCCAGATGGGCACCGGTTTCCCGTTCACCGGATTCACGGCGTAAGACCCGGTGAACACGCCCGTCTTTTCCTGCACCAGTTCCGTGCGTTCGAAGTCGCTCTTGCGGGACGCTTGCTCCCGGTAGGCGTTCACTGCCGCCTTGTGCGCGTCGGTGGTCAAATCAGGCACCAGAGGGTGTTCCGGTGCCAGCACCATGTAGGTGGCGCCAAACAAGGTGTCCGGCCGGGTGGTGAACACCCGCAGGGGGCGCTCACCACCGCCCGGCAATTGGGCGGCGAAGTCCACTTCAGCGCCTTCGCTGCGGCCAATCCAGTTGCGCTGCATTTCCTGGATGCTGGCCGGCCAGTCCACGCTGTCCAGGTCTTCCAGCAGCCGGTCGGCGTAATCGGTGATCCGCAGCATCCACTGCCTCAGCGGCAGTCGTACCACCGGGTGCCCACCGCGCTCGCTCTTGCCGTCGATCACTTCCTCGTTGGCCAGCACCGTGCCCAGGGCCGAGCACCAGTTCACCGGCACCTCGGCCTGGTAAGCCAGCCGTTTGCCGTCCCTGTACTTGCGCACTGCCGCTTCGCCCTGTGCCTTCACATCGGCGGGGATGGGCAATTCCGCGATGGGGCGTCCCTTCTTGCCGGCCGCGTCGTACCAGGTGTCGTGCAGCAGCAAAAAGATCCACTGTGTCCAGCGGAAGTATTGCGGATCGGTCGTGTCCACCTCCCGGTCCCAGTCGTAGCTGAAGCCCAGCATCTGGATCTGTCGGCGGAAGGTGTTGATGTTCTTCTCGGTGGTCACGCGCGGGTGCGTGCCCGTCTCGATGGCATATTGCTCGGCCGGCAGGCCGAAGGCGTCCCAGCCCATCGGGTGCATCACCGCGAAGCCCCGCATCCGCTTGTAGCGGGCCAGGATGTCCGTCGCCGTGTAGCCTTCCGGGTGCCCCACATGCAGACCCGCGCCCGACGGGTAGGGGAACATGTCCAGGATGTAGTACTTCGGTTTGCCGGCGGAACCGGCAGTGGTGTCGGGATCAGGGGTGCGGAAGGTCTTGTTCTTCAGCCAATAGTCCTGCCAACGGGGTTCGATGGCTGCTGGGTGGTAGCTAGGCATGGCGCGCGGCAATCCTGTGGCGAAATAGGCACGGTTCAATCTTGCCCTGCTGCACAGCTGCAATTCGCAGGGCCTATTCAGGGATTGTACGGGAAGGGCGGGGGGTGTCAGCAGGCCGAATTGGCGGTGGATCTCACGGGCATTCGCCGGTGGCCACCCGCATCGGCTGGAGTTTCCAGTAGGTGAGCGACCGCCACAGCCATTCCGCCGGCCCGAACCGGAAACGCGCCAGCCACCAGGGGCTTGCCGCCAACTGGAAAACCCAAATCCCTGCCACCAGTGCGGCCAACCCGGTTCGGGGCAAGTTTCCGTACAGCGCCAACCCGTAACTCGAAAAAATCAGCGAGCAAATCAGCGAATGGGACAGGTAATTGCTCAGGGCCATTCGGCCGGCGGCCTGCAACCGCCCGGCCAGCCAGTCCAGGCGCCCGGTTTTCCATAACCACAGAAGCGCGCTCGCGTGGGCCAGCGTCAAAAACAGGCTGCCCACCCAGTCCAGCGGCAGGATCACCCGCAGTTGGGTGCCCAAACTGTTTCCTCCCTGCAAGGACAGCATCATGCCCCACCAGGTCATCGGAATGCCCAACAGGTACAGGCCGAGAGCCCACCAACCGTACCTGGAGGTTTCCCAATCGCCGGAGAAAAATCCCAGTTTCATCAGCCCCATGCCCAGCACCATGGGCCAGCCCAGTCCCAGAATGCCAATCAGCAACTCCGCCAACTGCGCCCAGATCATGTCCCAAAACCGCTCGGTCACCCCCTCCAGGTATCCCTGTTCCCGGTACTTGCGGATGTTCAGGGTGACCATTTCCGGCTGGGGGCCCCGGCGGCGCATGCCCTCCAGGGCGCGGTACCCTGCCAGAAACTTGGCATCCAGCCAGGGAAGGTCATCGCCCCCCGATGCGTTGGCCGCTTCTTCCTCAACAGCAGGGTGCTCCTCTCCCGCGGTTGCCTCTTTCAGTCGATGCTCCACCGCTCGCCCGCGCTCTTTTACCCAGTCGATCACCCAGGGTGCTGCGGCCGCCAAAAGTAATGGTGTCAGGAGCAGGAATAGCCCAAAACCCACCAGGACACGCGCCCGCAGGTTGCGGAGGGGGTACAGCCACAAACCGATCGACGCGTAAGCAAACAGGATGTCTCCCGTCCACAACAAATAGGCGTGCAGGGCGCCAAACACCAGCAGCCAGAACATGCGCCGGTAATGCAGCCAACCTGGGTGTTTCGTTTTCTCCCGGGCGTTGGCGGTCATCAGCAGAACCCCCGCCCCGAACAGCATGGAAAACAGGGTCCGCATTTTGTTTTCCACCAGCAGGCTGGCAAAAGCCCATTCGTAGTGGTCCGCGGTGCTGGAGATGGCGCACCATGCCAATTGCCCGTTGCAATACTGCGGCTTGGGTTCCTTTTCCCTTTCCTCCCGCCTTTTTTCTTTCTCCGCCCGGGTTAGTCCCTTTTCTTCGGTGGCGATTTCTTTGGCCTTGGTATCCGGGTCGGGCACTTCACCGATGCTGTCCAACCGGTAATACGGGTAGGTAGGGCTCCCGTAGGCTCCGCCCGGCCATGCAAAATTGACGATGTTCATCAGCAGGATGCCGCACAGGGCGAAGCCCCGCAACAGGTCCAGCGAGTTTATGCGTTGGCTGGAGGAAATCGGACCGGCCACCAATCGCTCGGCTTGGTTCGAGTTGATTGTTAAACCGCTTTGAGATTCCGGCGCGGAGGCCGTGTCCATAGACATGCCGAAATACCCGGAAGAGGGCTTTGGGATAGGCTTGAATCATCGTAGCAGGCTATCTTTTTCCCTGGTTTGTCAAATGCGCTGAATCGGTGTGGGTTTTGGTGTAGCCATGGGCAAAGTGGACCGGAAACCGGAAGTCCGTAGGGGTTTGGCTGGGGGCGCCTACCTGACCCTGGTTGTTGCCGCTGTTTTTATTGCCATCCTTTTTGCTTTGTGGCACTGGGGCCATATGCCCCTGTGGATCCCCTTGGGGCATCTTGCAGTCAGCTTGGTGGCTTTTGCCATGTACTGGGTGGATAAGGCCAAGGCCCGCAGCAACCGTTGGCGTATTTCCGAGAAAACCCTGCATATCTTGGAGTTTTTTGGCGGCTGGCCAGGGGCTTTGGTCGCCCAGCAGTTGTTTCGCCACAAAAACCAGAAAAAAGAGTACCAGGTGGCCTTCTGGCTGATTGTTCTGGTCAATTTGGCGGTGCTGGGTTTGTGGCTTTGGCAGGGTTTTCCAGACCCCAAAACCTTTTCCTTCCTGGTCCGGGGTTGACCCTGCCAGGCATATGCACGGTCAAAAAAACGATCCTTTGCTAGAAACCGGGCGTAAAATTGTTGGGTGGCTCAAATCATCCAAAGGCCATCCGTTCACCATGGGGGTCTTGCACCATGACGGATAAAGCTCTTAGGCGCATGCAACAAAGGCTTGCTAAAACGCGTTCCCTCCGCCGCCTGAAAAGAACCTTTTCCTCGCATCCAGAATGGCTCAATCCGAGGGTGATCGGCATCCACGCCAAGACTCCCCGGCAGTGTTCCTGCGGTGCCTGCGGAAATCCCAGACGGTTGCTGGGTTTGGTTACCCGGCAGGAGCGACTTGCAATGCTCATCGATTGATGGAAATGACCTGCAAATGGAAAGGCCCGGTTGCGCGTGAAACGGCAACCGGGCCTTGGTGTTTTTCCCGTCCCAGTTTTACTTCCGCAGAAAAAACGCACCACGCACCGGGGCGGGCATTGGGCTGGCCGGGCCCTTCACGCTTTTCCAGATGATCTCGTTGAACACCAGGTCATCTGCCGCGTCCTCGATCTCCAGGTTCAGGGCGATCGACTTTTTGGCGCCCCAGGCCTCCGCCTTGTTCTTCTCCTCCAGGCTCACACCGGGCTCGGCCTTGGCATAAGGCGTGGTGTCCGGTTTGGCATGGAAGCTGGCATACATCGGGCGCGCCCCCGCGTCGAACTGGCTCATGGGCTTCAAGCCCAAAATCAGTTCCATGCTCCGCAGCATGCTGCTGGTCGAGTACATGGTGCTGTCCTTGCCAGTGCCACGGGTGTAGGGGCTGACGCAGAGTGCCACGGCCCGGTGCGCGTCCACATGGTCCGGCCCGTTTTGCGCGTCATCCTCCACCACGAAAACCGCCATGTCTTTCCAGAATTTGGACCGGCTCAGGCCTTCTATCACCATCCCCAGCGCGTAGTCATTGTCGGCCACCATGGCGGTCGGGGTGGGGGCCCCGGGCCGGGTCCCGGCCGTGTGGTCATTGGGCAAACGCACGATGGTCAGACCCGGGTATTCGCCTTTCTGTTCGAATTCGGCCAGTTCTTTCAGGAAACGCTTCGCCCGGGTCACATCGGTCACCTCCAGGTTGTAGTTCGGATAATAGGGGTCGAAGTGCCCTTCCAAAGCCTTCACCTTGGCCTTGGTCGGGCCGCCAGGCGTGTCCCCGTCCCCGATCCACTCCCCATAGCTGCGGTAGGTCACGCCGGCTTCAGCGGCCCGGTCCCACAGGTAGCCGCCGGCAGGCCGGGCGATCGGGTCCTTGTTCCCCTCGGCCGGATAAAAACCGAACTTCTTCAGGGGGCTGCCCCGGTAGGACTGCGGCCAGGCCTTCTCCACAAAGTCGGTGGCATAGGCGGCCATGGTCCACTCATGCCCGTCCGCCGAGACTTCCCCTTCCACATAGAAGTTGTCCAGCAGCACATATTCGCGCGCCAGCTTGTGGTGGTTGGGTGTCACCTTTTCAGGAAACAGGCAAAGGCTCGGGTCTCCGTTGCCCTTCGGCATGTCACCGAAAACCTGGTCGTAGGTGCGATTCTCCTTGATGATGTACACGCAATGCTTGATCGGGCTGGCCTCACCGACCTTGGCTGGAATCGGGTTACCTTCGGGGCGGGCGAGTACCGGTTGGAAATCCTTCCGTAGCGGGCTGGCAGCATACGACTTGCGGGTCCATTCCTCCAGCAATTCAGGTTGCGGCCGGGGCACGATCTGCAGGCTGCCGGGGAACAGACCCGCGATGTATTGCCGTATGGGCAACTTCGTGTCCCGCGGTGCGGGGTTTGGCCCGCCCGGATTCGCCTTGGAGGTCAGACCCTTGCCGTTGGCCACCAACACCTGGCCCGACGGCAGGAAACGCACACTGGTGGGATACCATCCGCAGGGGATGAAACCCAGCGCCTTGGCCGATTCGCGTTCCTCGATGTTGAACAACGCCACATTGTTGGCGTCGGCGTTCGCCACTGCCAGCAGTTTGCCATCCGCGGAGAGGGACAGGCTGCTGGGGGTGTTGCCGTTCGGTGCCCCGGGGTGCAGCGCGCAGTCGATGGTTTGGATCGGCTTGCCCGTTTCCAGGTCCACCACCACCACCTTGGTGGAGTTGGCGCAGGAGACATACAGGGTCTTGCCGTCCGGGTGGCGCATCATTTCCGTCGGGTGGCTGTGACCCAGTTCCCACACCGCCTCAATTTTTCCGTCATCCAGGTCTATTTTCGCGATGGATGATTTTCCCCACAAACTCACCAGCACCGTGTCCTCATCCAGTGCCAGTGCCGAGTACGGCAGGGTCTGGTCCCCGGTCTTCACCCGCACGGTCTTCTCTTTGCCCGCCGGATCCACCAGCGCCACCTGGTTGCCCAACAGGCCGCACACCGCCAGCAGACCACCCTTGGGCATTTCGGCGATGCCGGCGGGGATGAATGTCTCCTTCACATCCACCACCTGCACCACCTTCGGTTTGCCCAGGTAGCCGCTTTCAAACGGATACCCCAAGATCGTTTCGCGCTCTGCCCCGCTCACCCACAGGGTTTTCCCGTCCCGGCTGAAGGACATGCCATGGAAGGATTGGGGCAAGCTGACACGGGACACCACCTTGGCCGGTCCGCCCGTCAAGGACACCACCGCGACTTCATGTTCCCCGTACCCGGTGTGCAGCACGGCCGCGAATTTCGCATCTGCACCCAGAGCGATTTGAACGGGAAAATCACCCAAACCCAAATGACTTCCCACCGGGTTGAGTTTCCACTGGTTGGGAAGTTGGACCTCGCCCGAGGGAAGCAGGCCGGGTAGCAAGGCGGGTTGGGATGGGTTGGCCTGGTGCGGAACCTGAAGGATTGCTGCAAGCAGGAGGCGGCTCAACATCACGGGGCGGGCTCCGGGAAAGTAGATGGTTGAAAGCTTCAAGGTACGCTACCGAGGGAACCCCGGCATGAAAAAAAGGTGAAGCAACCGTGAGAAATCGGTGCGGAAAGTTCCTGGCGAAAGCTGGTTTGCCCCCTGGTCCTGCCTTATGCTGTTGGCTGGTTGTTCAGAGTGGGTTCAAGTGTGTGCGTGTGCGGGAGTGTTTGCTCATGGCCAGGTTCGGCTGGACAAGGAAATGGTTGGCAATCGGGTTGGCTGGCCTGGCTGGTTCCGGGCTGTTTGCCGCCGAACCCTGGGGCCAATGGCGCGGCCCCCGTCACGATGGCACCAGTACCCAGGAACGCATCCCGCTCAAGTGGAGCGTCAACGAAAACCTGCTGTGGAAGGTTGATCTTCCCGGGCCCGGTTATTCCACCCCGGTGGTGTGGGACAACAATATCTTCCTCACCTGCACCCAGGGGCAGGAGTTGATGCTCCTCTGCATCGGCACCAACGGTCAGGAAAAATGGCGCGAAATCATCGGCAAGGGCAATGCCAACGCCCGCGTCGATGAGGGCAACTCCGCCTCGGCGTCGCCCTGTACCGATGGCAAGCATGTCTGGTCGTTTGTCGGTTCGGGTGACCTCCATTGCCACACCGTCGATGGCAAGCGTGTTTGGTCTAAAAATTTGCAGAAAGACTACGGCAAATTCAACATCCAGTTCGGCATGCACAGTACCCCCCTGCTCCATGAGGGCAGGTTGTATCTGCAACTGCTCCATACCGGGAACCAGTGGGTCATCAGCCTCGACGCCGAGACCGGCAAGGAAATCTGGAAGGTGAATCGCCCCAGCGATGGCAAGGATGAGTGCCCTCATTCCTACGCATCGCCCACCATCTGCCCCAAAAGCGACAAGAATCCCGAGGCCTACCTCATCACCCATGGCAACGACTACGCCATCGGGCATTCCCTGAATGACGGCTCCGAGCTTTGGCGTGTCACCAGCCTCAATCCAAAGGAGAAATACAACAACACCCTCCGCTTCGTGGCCAGTCCGGTTGCCAGCGGTGGATTGGTGGTGGTTCCCACGGCCAAAAACGGCCAGGTGGTGGCCATCAAGCCCGAGGCGAAGGGAACCTTCGGCCCGGGCTCATCGAACGAGGTGTGGCGCAAGCCGTCCAACACACCGGATGTGCCTTCCCCCCTGGTGCTCGATGGGCTGGTCTACCTGTGCCGCGAGGATGGTCGCCTCATTTGTCTGGATGCCGCCACCGGTGAGGAAAAATACCAGGAGCGCACCACCCCGGGCCGATTCCGCGCCTCCCCGGTCAGTGTGGCTGGCCATATCCTAGTGACCAACCGCGACAAGGGCACCGTCACGGTGGTGAAGGCGGGCCCCAAGTTTGAAAAGGTGGCCGAAAATACCCTTCCGGATATCCTCGCTGCCTCGCCCGCCATCAGCGGCCCGCGGGTGTATCTGCGGGGCGTCAAAACCCTGTGGTGCGTGGGTGAGGTCACCCGCTGATCGTTTGATGGTCCCAGACGATGGCGAACCGGCTGACTGAGGTTTGGAACCGTTTCCGCCTGCAGGCCCCGCTGGCTCCCGTAGCCATCGCCTTTTCCTTGGGAATTTTCCTCGCCGAGTCGGGTGACTTGCCTGCATGGCTGTCACTGGGCTCGGCATGTTTTTGGATTGGTCTGGCGCTGGCCTTCCGTGCTGGGCGCACCTGCTTTCTCCTGTCGGCGTTGGTATGCTTGGGTTATTCTTGGCGTGCCAACGCCTCGCGAATCGCTCCCGATGGCCTGTTCTTTCTGGCCGGTGATGATCCCGTTCCTGTGCGCGTCCAGGGGGTGGTGGTCGATGGGCCCTGGCTACTGGATGCATTCCCCGGTCAAGCTAGGGCCCAGCGCCAGGGTGAAAGTGCCCAACGGGCCGAATGCGTGGTGCAGGCGTATAAAGTCTGGTCAAACGATTTCTGGCATGCCGTTTCCGGGCGGATGCGGGTGACCCGTGAGGGAAACGCCGAGGGGCTCCTTCCTGGTAACAGGGTGGAATTGCTCGGCCACCTGAAAGCAATCCCGCAGCCGATGAACCCTGGCGAGGTCGATTTGCGGCAGTTTGCCCTGCGCCAGGGCATTCAGGCTGAATTACGCCTGGCCGGCACCCCGGCAGGCGCAGAGCAGCCCGGAGATGTCAAGGTACTGCGAGGCAGGTCCTGGCGTCCGGAATGCTGGTTTGCCGCGGTCCGGCACTGGGGTTCCGAGCGGTTGCGTCAGTCCGTCAGCCCCGATGTGGCCGAATTGGCCGCTGCACTGGTACTGGGGGACACCCGCCAGGTGGACCGCGCCGACTGGCTGTTGTTCCAGCGCACCGGCGTGATCCATGTGTTGGCAATCTCGGGCCAGCATTTGGTGCTGGTGGCTGGGGCCCTTTATGCCATGGGCCGGGCATTGGGATTTCGCACCCGCCAAATGGTTGTGGTGGTGGCTTTGCTGGTGCTCTTCTACGCCTTGGTGACCGGTGGCCGACCGCCGGCGCTGCGTGCTGCCATCACGGTCCTGTCGGTGGCGGCGGCTTGGCTGGCCCGCAGACCCGCGGCCTTGGTCAACTGTCTGGCGCTCAGTTGGTTGGTGGTTGCAATCCTGATGCCGACCGACCTGTCCAGCACCGGTTGCCTCCTTTCGTTTTTTGCCACCGGATTGCTCCACTGGTCAACCCGTGACTGGTGGTTGGTGCAGACGGAAGAGGAGGAGGCCTACCAGCGTGCTGTGGACCTGTCGCGTCCCGCCTGGGTTCGCTGGGCGTTGGGGCCTGTCCGAAGTTTGGCCGAAATGTATAGGATCAACGCCACGGTCTGGTTGGGGCTCACTCCCTTGGTGGCGGCGCGCACCCATTTGGTCAGCGTGGTGGCGTTGCTGGTTGGCCCTCCCGTGGCGATTCTGGGAGGTTGGGCTCTGGGGACCGGCTTCCTGTTATTGCTGGCTGGTCCGGACCTTCCGGTCCTTTCCCCGGTACTTGGCCAGATCACCACGCTGGCCCTGCGGGGGTGCCGATGGTTGGCTCTCGGGGGACAGCTACTGCCTGGTGCTTGGTTTGCCACCCCCGGGCCCACAGTCCTGTGGCTCGCGCTGTACCATGCCCTGCTTTTGACTGGCCTGCTGGGATTGTGGCGGCTGGTCCGGTGGCAATGGCTGGCGGGTTTGGCAGTGCTGTTGGTCCTTGTGCCTATGGTGCCCTGGACCGATGGGTTCCGTCCCGTGCCAATGGGGTGGCGCTGTGCCTTTTTGGCGGTCGGCCATGGCAGTTGTGTGGTGCTGGAATTGAATGATCCAGTCTTGGGTCGGCGTGTCCTCGTGGTGGATATCGGGGCTGTTTCCGGGGAAGCCATCACCCGCCGGGTGGTGGAACCTTACCTCCTCTACCGGGGCATCCGGAAGGTTGATGATTTAATTCTTTCCCACGCCGATATGGATCATTATGCGGGTGCGTTGGAGCTGGCTGATCGCACCCGTGTGGACAGGGTCTGGGTGGGGCCCGGTTTTTCGGACAAGGAAAATGATTCCACCCGTTGGCTGATGGACGGGCTGGCCAGCCGGAAACTCGTTCCCGGATCATTGAGCCAGGGCGACGCGCTTGTGCATGGAAGTAATGTGGTTCGTGTCCTTCATCCGCCGTCTGATTTGCCTCCTGTTTCTCCCGGCCTCAGTAATGAGGCAAGTCTGGTTCTGCGGGTGGAAAACGACCACGGGAGCCTCCTGCTTCCAGGGGACCTGGAGGGATTGGGGACCACCAGACTGTTGAGCCAACCCTTGGCGCCGGTGGATGTGCTGCTGGCTCCCCACCACGGAAGTCGCACCGCCCTAACTCCTAGGTTGTTGGCGGTGACAGTCCCAAAACTCCTCATCGCCCAGCAAGGCCCCCGTGATGCTCAGATGCCTGCCGGGCAATGGACCGCCTGGAGCACACGGGAAAAGGGCGCGGTGGTGGTGGAGTGTGATCCTTCAAGCTGCAGAGCAGGCACTTTTTTCACGGGCGAAAAATTTGAATGGCTCGCCAAATAACAAAAAAACCACCCATCTTGTCCAAGCTTGGATTTGATACAAGATGATTGCCGCATAAGGTTAAGAAAGCCCGAATCGGCTTGCGACCGGTTTAGGCATTCAGAACCGCTTCACCAACTCCGCTTTCTCCTTCATATGAGCGGAAAATCATTTTTGCGCCTGAGGGGGTGCCAATGAGCCAGCCTGTGCGCTGGACCAATTCGCCGTTGTTGTAACAGTGGGTCAATAGCAGGTTGCCTTCCGGTGTAACCGATCCCAACACCGTAAAGGGTATGGAATCCTTCCCTTGGCCCCAAAAGTACCCACCCTTGAACAGGGATATGGTGAATGACTGGCCCGGGACTCCTTCTGAGGTCAAGGTGGTGTCAGTCAAGTTCCAGGTGGTGTTGTCTAGCCAGCTCCAAACGTCGGCAAGGGGATTTCCTTGGGTACTGGTACCGTCTGACTCGGGTGGGATATCACCTGACTGCAATTGGACCATGTAGGCCCAGTGGGTTACGACAGAAGAGGAATTGGGGGCGGCCATTTGCATCTCAAAGGTCCAGCCGCCATTCATCCATCGCATTTGGCCAACACCAGTGATCCCGGTCCTTGAGGTGGAGTCCGGATTAGAAAAATCTATCCGTACCTGCCCACCTGGCCCAACATAACCGGTCATATCCTGGTTGGATGGAGGAGTTTTTTGGCCATCCGTATTGGCTATTATGGCAATGGACTTCCCAGTGATCCGCCCATGGTCCGAACTGGTCAACTGCCAGATCGTCTGGTCGGTCAATTCCTGCGGGTTTCCAAGCACTGTGTCAGTGGAATAGGCCAGCAGGTCCGGTGTTGTCACATACCACTTGGTACCCGCCAGCCAATCCCAGCGGGTAGCCTCACTCCCTCAACCAACCACGAAGTTGTTGCCGGCCACAACCCCGTTGACGCTGTCGCTGATGAACATGGAGTCGATCAGCTCCAGGTTTTGGTAATTGAAGGCGTTCAATGTGCCCTGCGCCCCTGGGCCCGACGCTGCCAGGATGTCTAGGTCCCCGTCAGCATCCATGTCGTTCACCGCCACCCGCACCCCGCCGGCAAAGCTCATGTCGAAGGCATTGAAGGTTTTCTTCAACTGGCCCATCAGGCTGAACACCGCCACCTGGGGCGAGGCCTTGCCCTTGGCCGCACCGGTGATGATCTCGATCGCGCCATTCTTGTCCAGGTCTGCGGCGGCCACATACAGGCCATCCGGGCAATTGGCGGATGGGAACGCGTAGAAGCTGGAAACGGCGTTGTAGTAATCATCCAGCAGGAAGCTCACCACATGGCTGTTGATGGTGGAGCCCACCACCACATAGCTGGTGCCGTCTGCAAGCGGGGACGACATGGCCACCCGCACACCACCCTTGTACTGCTCGGAGAAGGCGTAGAAGGCACCCTTCGACAAGCCGTCCACCGCATCGAACACGCTCACTGCGGGAGCTGAGCCAGCCCCGGCGCCGCACAGGATGACCGTGGTCTGGTCGCCGTTCAGCTTGGTCACGCCACCCGCAACGGTCACCCCGCCCAGGAACTTCGGATCAAAGGCATAGAAGCTCAGGGCGACCCGTGCGCTTGCGGCATCCACCACCAGAACGTGGGGCACGCTGGGCCCGGCCACAGCCACCACGATGCTGTCTGGCACCGTGTTGCCCGAGCGGGTCAGGGTGTTCACATTCAGCGGCCCGGTATAGCCGGGGAACGGGGTGATCTCCTGGTACTGCCCGTTGTCGCTCCAGATCCCCACCTTGCCGTTGCCAAGGCTGGCCACCAGGCTGCCCGCGCCCAGGCTGAACGGCGTTCCAACCACGGGGCCGGTGGCCGGCGGGACATAACGCTGCCGCGTCAGCACCACATCATTCCCGTTTCCACCCTGGTAGCTGATTACCCATTCCTGGCCGTTGATCTGGAGGCCGGCGCCTTCAGGTAGGTCGTTGAAGGTGCCGCTGACAGCGTTGTCGCCCTGGTTGTCGATGATCGTCACCTGGTTGCCGAGCAACCCGGTGAATTGGGCACCGGCACTCAGGTTGAGTTGCGCGCCTTCGATGGTCACCGCAGATTCACCGCCCAATAGGGTCTGGGTTGTCACCAGTTGGCTGTACTGGCCGGGAGTGACGCTGTTCAACTGGATGTTGAGTGCCGACCCGGCTTGCAGCAGCACGGTGCCGCCTGTCAGGCTGGAGGCTACCGGGATGGCCAGGGTGGGGATGACAGTGCCCTTGGCATTGTCAATCTGACCGATTTTGCCATTACCTTCCAGGGTTCCGGAAAGGATGGTCACGGTTCCCCCGACAGTCCCTTCCACCCTCACGCCACTACCATGAGAGGTCAGTCCGCCCGACAGGTTGTTGACCCCCGTAAGGGTCAGCATCCCGCCTTCCCATGTGTTCGCGGCATCGCCGCCACCCAGGCTGGAGAGCGTGGCACCGTTGGACGCGTACAGGTCGTAGGCGCCCGCTTTCACCGAATTCAGCGACAAGTTCTGGCTGATCTTGCCGGGGGTGTTCAGTTTCAGCCCTTCCGTGACATCCACCCCGCCAAGCAGGATGTCGCTCTGGTTCAAGATCACGGCGCTGTTCGCATTCAGGTTGATCTGGCCGCTGAGGACATTGTCAGTGGAGGTCAGATCCACATCCTCGGCGGTGATCGTCAGGATGCCATCCACACTGAGAAGGCCGGTCTGGTACAGGTCTCCAGGGATGGTGATGCTCAGGTTGTTGGCATGGACCAATCCCAGCGCCAGGTAACCCGTATCCTGGATCACGGTGTTGCCACCCATCGAGCTCACCGCCCGCAGTCGGTTGGTTGCGTCATTCAGGGTGATGGCTGCCGGGCCGGTCATCCCAAAGGCGGACAGATCCAGCATATCCACGGTCAGGGCTCCGCCGCTTTGGGTGATGGCGCCGCCGGCCCGCAGCTTAAGGCTGCCCACCGTGCTGGGCAGCAGGTTAACCGCTCCTTGGGTCACGATGTCGGCGCTGTCGGCCACCAGGGCGATGGTCGGCAGGCTGTTCTTCGTGTTGGTCAGGGTAACGCTGTCACTGGCTGCCTGAATGTCCAGTTTCCCACCCACCGTCACCGGGTTGATTTGGTCAACGCCAGCCGGGGCGATCAGGGTCAGGTCGCCCGTGGCAGTGGTGGTGTCAAGCAGGAACTGGCTGGTGTTCAGCAGAGTGATGTTGGTGGCCGAAGAGGCGATGTTCCCCACCAGCACATTGCCCGGAGCATCCAGGGTAATGTTGCCGGCGGCTTCCAGGATCATGTTGCCACTGACATTCAGGTAGCCCTGGGTCTTGTCCTGGCTGATCGATCCGTCAGTCACCAAGCTCATCAGGATGGACGCGTTACCGGCCGCCAGAATCAAGTCACCTGTGGCGGTCACGTCCACAATGGTGCCATTAAAGTAAGTTGATCCGTTGAACTGGCTCGAGTTGCCGAAGTTGGTGAAATCGATGTAGCGCCCTGCGTCGAAAGAGTGAATGTTTCCTGCTCCGCTGCCAAAAGTGCTACTTCCGCCAAAAATGTCCTGTCCGGCGTTCACCGTCGAGTCCCCGGTGGCGATTACGCTCAGCAGGGTCACGGTGGCACCGGCACTGACTTCCAGATTGCCCGCAAGGTTCGAGCTTTCCAGGGTCACATTGTTCTGGTCCGCCAGGACCAGATTGTTGGCTGTGATCACAGCCTGAATGAGATCGTTGCGCAGGTCTGGCAGGATCACGTCAAACCCGGCTGCGTTGATGGTGGTCACCGCGCCAGGGGATACCACCTGCACCGGCCCGGACTGAGTCAGATTGCCACCCACGCTCAGGGTGAAATCACCATCGTCGATCTGTACGCCGCCTAGGGTCAGGGCGCCGGACTCAACCACTTTTGCCGAGTCTGCCACCATTTTCAGCGTGCCGATGGTGTTACCGGAATTTTCAAGCGTTACGGCGCTGTGCGAGGTGATTCTCAGCCAATCGCCAATGTTGAGTGCGCCGTTTTGGGTGATGTCCCCTTGGGTGAAGATTTCCATGTCACCGGTCACTGTGCTGGCACCGAGCAGAAACTCATCGACATCAGTCAGGTAGGCGTTTCCGGCGGTGACACTCACCGCGCCACTGTCACCCAGGTCGTTCAGCACATTGGTCAGCACCACGCTACCCGCCCCGGCATTCAACGTTGTCAGCCCGTTCAGCACACTCAGCGGGCCGCTCTGGCTGATGTCTCCATTGGCGAAAGATGTGTTCACCGACAGGTCGCCGTTGGCGATGCCGCCACCCAGGTTGATGTCGCTCTTGCCGCCCAGGGACACGCTGTTGCCACTGAAGGTGACAGTGCCGGTAAACACATTCAGCGGGTTGCTAAGGACGATGTCACCCAGACTGTAGAAGTTGGCGTTGCCATATACCTGAACACCTTTCAGAGACTGGGTGATGTTGCCAGTGGAACCCTTAAAGTTGTCGGTGTAGAGGTTTAGGTTGCCGCTGATGAGCGCCCCGTCGAACTGGACGCCGTTTTCCGTGTACAGCGTCACATTGTTGCCGTACACCTCCAGCAGGCCGATGTCGTTCACGGCGTTCATGTTGATGTCGCCGTACGCGTACAGGTAGGTCAGGCCACCCACCTGTGTTTTGCTATAGAAGGTTTGGCTGATGCTACCACCCACGACATTCAATCCGCCGGTCACCATCAACATGCCGTCATTCAGGTTCACATCACCCACGGAATACAGCGACACTGATTGGAATTCTGTTCCGATGTCAGTATTGAATCCGATGTCAATGGTCTGGCCATCCACCTCGAGGGTAGCACCAGAGTTGGTGGGATACACGCTCCAAAGGGACACCGCACCACCGCTTGTCAGGGTTCCCTGAAGGTTGGTCGCCAGAGTGTTCCCCGACACAGATTTACGGTTGAAGCCATTCGTGATACTCGTGACATCGTCGTCATTGTCGCCAATGGTCAGAAGCAGATTGGCGGTTGTCAAAGGCCCGCCGATGGAGTTACTGGACCCGAGGATTTGGACAGTGTAGTCCCCAGCGCCGGTTGCAAAGTATCCAGGTACGGTTAAATTATCGACGAAATTGATGGATGCATTACCGCTGACGTCATTGGTGCCCTGGATATCCAATGTTTGGGCATTCACTACGCCAATGAACTGGCCACTGGAGCCGAAGTCAATCACATTGAGAGTGCCAACATTGGTGACAAAGTCGCCAAAGTAGAAGTTCAAATTTGCATCCAGGCCCAGGCTATTGCCACGCCCGTCAATTCCATTTGTGGCGCGAATTCTTTCGCCCGAGAGATTGATATTTTTGACCAGTTCGGTCGAGCCAAGAAGTTCCACATCGCCAGTGGCGGAGGTGATGTCCGCATGGAGGGAAATTAAAGAAGCAGTGAGAGTGATTGTGCCAAAGAGTTGAGAATCATTGTATAGGTCAATGCTGGCTCCGGTTGCATTCAATTTGCCAAGGGTGGAGCCGGTCGCTCCAGTGCCTAAGCCACGAAGATATCCCAAAGCGATATCGCCATCGGTACCGGCCAAGATAGTCAGGTTGTTGTGAGTGCCGCTGGTGCTAAATATTCCATTGTTCCCGCCCGTGATGGTGACATTGGCCCCGGCGGGCACTGCCCCCGCTGCAGTGGTGTCGATGAGGATGTTCGCGCCATTTACCTGCACCGCGTCATCAATCAGCACATCCACGCCGGCGGTGACGATGTTGGCCGAAAGGACGGTGGTGGAGCCTGAGCCGTTCACATACAGGCCCAGATTATTCGTGTCGCCGCCGGTCACGGTCAAGAGGCCGTTCACCAGCACCTTGCCGCCACCGCCGTTGTTCACCAGATAAAGGGCGTTGCTGCTGTTTAGAACGCTGGTCTGGATGGTCCCGGAGTAGGTGTTTCGGCCGATCTGCACATAGTTGACATCGGTGCTAAAGGTGTCGAATTCAGCCTGGGTAAGTTTGAGGCCGGGCAGAACCGTTGAGGCGGCGGCGCCTAGGAAGGTGTTCTCGTTTACGGTGAAGGGCGCAAGCAGGTAGCTGCCGCTGCCGCCCACACGGGCCGCCAAGTCAATCACCACATCGTCGGCGATCAGGCTGGCAACGTTGCCCGACGGGCTGGTGTAGTTCGAGCCGTTCAGCTCGATGATGTTGGTACGGCTGGTCACGGAGCTGTTGTTGCCGAAGGTCACCGTGCTGCCCAGGGTGCCAAGCTCAATACCGCCGGTGACGGCAAGCACCTGCGCGTCAATCACGGAATCGTTCGAGAAGGAAGTGTCATAGGAGCCGGTATCCAGAACCAGGACATACCCGTTCTGAATGAATCCTTGAAGGTTCACGCCGGACCCAAATCCGAGGTCGCTGGTGTCGATCGAGGTGTCCGAATTCAGAGATACCCTGAACAGGGAGATCGCGCCGTTGCTTGAACTGACCTGTCCGCCCAGGCTGGTCGGTGAAACGGTGATGAATCCGTTGGTCACTTCCAGAATGTCGGAATTGCTGTTGCCAAGGGTCAGCGTTCCGCCAGTCACGAAGGACAGATTGGAAAGTTGGGTGTTGGATCCGGTCAGTTTGATGTCAGGCGCGCCCGGCCCGCCGACAAACGCTGCGATGCCCGCGGTCAGGTCACCGTCGATCGTGACAGCCCCGTTGGTGAAGGTGGAAAGATCACCGGCCAGTTTGGTGCTGGTACCGCTAAGGAAATTGACGCTACCGGTGCCAGAGTAGTTGTCCAGCTTGATCCCCAGTTTGAGGGAATTCAGATTGCCGCTGGTGAAATTTAGATCATTATCCGTGCCAAGGGTGCGGGACTCGTCGTTATTGATGGTCAAACCGCCGGCCACGCTGGTCGCGCTGATGGTGCCAGTCTGATTGCCGGTCAGGATGCCTGATCCGACGGCGGGCACAAAGAAAGGGGTGCCGCCCGGTTTGCTGAGCGTGAAGCTGGTTGTCCCGCCAGTTTCGACCATCTCCAGACTGACATCGTCTGCCAGGGATATGGACAATTCGCCGGTCACGGCGTTGTAGTTGTACAGGCCGCCAGTGGGCTTCACCACCAAGGTGAAGTTCTGGAAGGCGTCGGGAGAAACACCGTTGCTGGACCGTACCGTGAACGGGAACACGCCCTGCACGCCAGGCGTAACCGTGCCACTCAGCAGGCCGCCGGAGCTGAGGGTCAAGCCGCTGGGCAGCGCGCCAGCCGTCACCACGTAGCTGAAGGTGGTGGGGTAACCAGAGCTGGTGAATTGGAAATTGAACGGCACACCGTAAAAAGTCTCGGCGTTGTTGACATTGGTGAACTCGGGTGGCTGGTTCACGATCAGCGTGAAGGCCTGGGAGGCATCAGGGTTGATGCCATTGCTCACCGTCACGGTGAAGTTGTACTGGCCGCCTGTGCCGGCGGCGGGGGTGCCGCTCAGTACGCCGGTGGGCGAAAGGGTCACGCCTGCGGGAAGGGTACCAGTCGTGGACCACGCAAAGTTGGTCGGGTAACCGGTGGCGGAGAAGGTGAAGTTCCCGGGGTCCCCGGTCTTGAAGGTTGCGGTATTCGCGCTGGTAATGATTGGCGCCTGGTTCACCACCTGGCTGATCGCCGGACTGGTGCTGCCGTTGAAATTGCCGCTGCCCGCATAGACCGCTGTGATCGACCCAACCCCGGCAGGCAGGGTGGTGGTACTGAAGCTGGCCAATCCGGTACCGTTCAGTGCGCCGCTTCCCAGAAGGGTGGCATCGCGGAAGAAGTTCACGGTGCCCGTGGCAACTCCCGCTCCAGGGGCCACGGTGGACACCGTTGCCGTGAAGGTCACGTTGTTGCCGAAAAACGAGGGATTGAGGCTGCTGGCTACTACCGTCGTGGTGCTGGCCTTGTTGACAACCTGGGACAGGTTGTTGCTGGTGCTGGTTGTGAAATTGGTATCGCCGGCGTATACGGCGGTGATGCCATAGGTTCCAGCCGCCAGGGTACTGGTGGTGAAGGTTGCCTTGTTGGCCGAAAGGGACCCGCTTCCCAGCAAGGTGGCCCCATTGAAGAAGTTCACAGTCCCTGACGGGGTTCCCGCCCCAGGTGATGCCACGCTGACAGTGGCTGTGAAGGTCACCGACTGCCCAAAAGTGGATGGATTCAGGTCGCTGGCCAGGCTTGTGGAGGTGCTTGCTTTGTTGACAGTTTGGGTGATCGCCGAGCTTGTGCTGCCATTGAAATTGCCATCCCCGTTGTATTGAACAGTGATGGTGCGGGCACCGATGGAGAGGCTTGAGGTGTTCAGTGTTGCCACGCCGGCTGTGATGGTACCGCTACCCAAATTGGTGGATCCGTCGAAAAAGTTGACGGTACCACCAGGGTTCCCAACGCCTGGGGCCACGGCGCTGACTGTGGCTGTAAAAGTAACCGACTGACCATAGACAGAAGGATTAGGCGTGGCGGAAACAGTGCTGGTCGTGCTGGCTTTGTTCACTGTCTGGCTGGTGGTGCCGCTGCTTGCGGAAAAGCTGCCCGAACCGCTGTAGGAAGCGGTGATGGTGTA
>DKBS01000008.1:40281-41566 GCA_002451275.1 Planctomycetaceae bacterium UBA6894
CCGGTGGGTGTCACCGCGCCGGAGGCAGGAGCTACCGTTGCGGTGAAAGTCACAGATTGCCCATAGACCGAAGGAGTGCCCGTGGTGGTTACCGTGGTGGTGGTGCCAACAAGCGCGGACTGTGCCGTTAAAACGACATCGTTCCCGGTGCCACCCTTGTAGCTGATGGTGTAGTCAATTCCATTGACATTAACTTTTGCGCCTTCAGCAAGCCCTTTGAAGGTACCGGAAATCGCGTCAGTGCCATCATTGTTGATGATCGTGAAGGCGGTACCCGAGCTTGGTGTAAAAGTCGGGTTTAGGGTGAGGGTAGTATTGCTGCCAAGGCTGACCGTACCGTTGACATTGGCCTGGGAGTAATTGACCGAACTGGCCAGCTCAGGGTTGAAGGAGCCCCCCGTGAAGGCCAGATTTCCAGTGTTCAGGATTCCCGTGGCCGCGCCAGGGGCAAAGGCGCCCGAAGTCAGGGCGACAGTGTTGAGGGTGCCGGTACCCCTCAAGGTGCCGCCATTGATCGTCACAGGGCTGTTGGCATTCTTGCCATTCACCTGAAGGGTGCCTGCTGTGACTGTAGTGGCCTTCGTATAGTTGCTGGTGCCCGTCAGAACTTGGGTAAAACCTGCACTGTTAAGGGTAAGTGCCAACGTTCCATTTGTGCTTCCGTCATCGATGCTGCCGCCGAAGGTGGCCGTTCCTGTTCCTCCGGAGAGGGTGATTACCCTAGGATTAACCGAAGTTGCCTGTTGGGTAATGGTTCCACCCGTACCACTGATTGCAACAAGAGTGGTGTTGCCTCTAAAGTAGATAACATCGGATGGAGCTAAGGTCGGTGATAGTTTCACCGTGTTGACAAATTTAGCGAGTGACCCGTTTCCCGATGAGCCAGAAAATGTGAGGGGCGGATTTGGGATGCCAGTGGTGTCAAAGCTGCAGTCATTTCCTAAATTGCTTACAGAGTCTGAGCTAAATTCAAAATCAGTCGTGGTGGAGTAAAGCAGCGAAAACTGGTTCGGGCTCGCAGTGGTGGACCATGCAACGGTGTTCGTACCGCTGTTGTAAGTAAAATTCACGGCAGGTACCGCGCGCTCCTCCAACCCTTCCACCATCGGCTTGACCAGATGCTGGGGAACCCGGGTCGGACGTCCACTATTCCGGCGGAACCACTTGCGGGTGAATCGGTTAAGCAGGCTCATGGTCGTTCTTCCTTCCCGGGACAGAATGTGAAGCTCTGGTAATGACGAATCGGGTCAAATTTGGTTCAGGGGGGCCAAGATTGGATCAAGGC
>DKBS01000149.1:0-1840 GCA_002451275.1 Planctomycetaceae bacterium UBA6894
CTCGCTTTGTCAGGGCCACTGCCGGCAATCCGGATCAGGTGGTGGACATTTCATCGGCCAACGAGCGCTCCTGTTCGGCCGCGGCCGAATTCTGCCTGCCTTCACCCAGAATCAAAAGAAGCGGGCTGGCGATGTAGATGCTGGATATGGTGCCGATCACCACGCCTATCACCATGATGAAGGCAAACAGGTGAATCCCTTCGGCTCCGGAGAAGTAAAGCACCAAGACCACCAGCCAGGTGGTGAAGGAGGCCCACACCGTGCGGCTCAGGGTTTGGTTGATGCTTTCATTGATCATGCGCTCGGTCAGCAACGGATTGCGGCCACGCACCTCGCGGATACGGTCAAACACCACGATGGTGTCGTTCACCGAATAACCGACCAAGGTGAGCAAAGCAGCGACCGCCGGCAGGTCGATCTTGAAATCCTGAATCTGGAAGAGTGAGGAGAAAACCGGAATGCCGGTGAGGTAGTGACACACGGCGATGATGCCAAGGGTGAAAAACAGGTCATGCACCAGGCATGCAAGGGCGGCCAACCCGAAGGTCCAGTTGCCGAAGCGCAGCCAGAGGTAGAAAACGATCGCGATCCAGCTCGCCACGATTGCGGCCAGTGCGGTGCCCTGAGTCGCCTTTGCCATCGAACCGGAGAAGTTGTCGAGGCGCTCGGGTTGCGGGTTGTCGCGGTAGGTTGTTTGGGTAGCCTTCAATGCGGCTTCGGCAATGGGGGCTTCCAGCGGGTCGTTGAAGACCACCTTCAAGTTCTGGTAACGGCCGGCCTGGGCCTTGCCCTTCACATCGATGCGCATCTGCCGTGCGGCATCCTGCGACCGTATGCGGGTGGCATCCACCGATTGTTTCAGGTCTTTGGCGGCAGCATCCAAAAGCGTGTCGGAGCGAAGGCTCTCACGCAGAATACGGGAAACCTGGTCGGGTGCCACGGCGGCGGAGAACTCAAGGTCAGCGCCGGTAACCATACCCCCCGGCCCCTTCTCCACGTTGAGTTTGGTCATCTCGACTTTCTGCAGGTCGGTACCCAGCAGGCGGCTGACCTCGGCCCCAACCTTGCGGGTGTCAGTCTCACCGGTGCGAACCGTGAAAAAGCGGGTCTTGTCACCCTCGCTGTCCTGCTTGTCACTGACGAAGATCTGCTCGATCTTCATTTCGGGCAGGTCGGCTCCCCCCAGCTTGCCCTTCAGCCAGGCGATGTCTTGCTGCTCGGTCAGGCGCCCCGTGTAGGCTGTGCCCCCGTTGAAGTCGATATCAAAGACTTCCTTGCCGCGGGCGAAGAATAGAGCCGCACCCAGAATCGTGAGCGCCACGGTGAGGGTGAACATGACCCAACGAATGGACATGAAGTTGAAATTGGGTTTCTCGAAGAGTTGCATCATCTTCAAATCGCCGTGGTTCTTGCGATTGAGGTAGATGTCGAAAATGGTGCGGGTGATGTAGAGCGAGGTGAACAAGCTGATCACCAGGCCTGCAGTCAGAGAGATACCGAAGCCCTTCAACTGGTCATTGCCCACGATATACAAAACCACCGCGGTGAAGATGGAGCTCAGGTGGGTGTCGATGATGGTGGGCAGGGTGCGGTCGTAGCCGTTGCGCAGGGCCAACGCCAATTCGGCACCGCGCTGGCGTTCCTCGCGGATCCGCTCATAAATCAGCACGTTGGCATCAACGGCCATACCCAGCGTCAGCACCAATCCGGCCAGCCCGGGAAGGGTGAAGGTGGCCTGCACCAAAACCATGAAGGCGATCGTGAGCACCAGGTTGGCGAACAGCGCGATGGATGCCACCAAACCGGCAAAGCGGTAGTAGACCCACATGAAAACCAGCAC
>DKBS01000149.1:2135-10817 GCA_002451275.1 Planctomycetaceae bacterium UBA6894
GGTGGCTCCCATGGTGGCCTCCGAGGCGGGGCGTTGGTCAAGGGTAGCCGGCAGGGCGCCAGCGCGCAGCAGACGGATCAGATCATCCAATTCAGCCTGGCTGAAATCACCTGTGATCTGACCCGAGTCGCTGATGGCGCTGTTCAGAACCGGTGCCGACTTGACCTGGCCATCGAGGATGATCGACAGCCTCCTCTGGACATTCTTGCTGGTGAGGTCGAAGAACCGCGTGGCGCCCGCCCCCTTGAGGGTGAAACCTACGGCAGGCTCACCACGGCTGCCTGGAGCGCGGTAGACATTTTGCAAATCCTTGCCGGTAACCTCCTGGCTGGGCTCTGGATTGCGGACGAGCACAAAGTGCTCCATGGTCTTGCCGCCACGCTGATCCTCTACCGACATGAACGGAGCACGGCGGAATTGCGGGGGGATATCGCGTCGGTAAATCAGGATCCCGTCCACCTCGGTGGGCTCGTTGGCCTTGTCGAGGATGTAGCGTTTGTCGCCGGAATAAAGGAAGCCCTTGCCCAATTCAACCCAGCGGTAGGTATGGCGCCCCACGCCGGTGGCATTGCGCACCTGGAAGAACCGGGGCTTCTCAACGGATTGGCCATTCTCAAGCTTGATGCTTTCCTTGGGCTCCTCGGGGGGCTGGCCGGGAAGTTTGCGGTCTTCCTTCAGCTTCTTCGCGGGATTGCCGGCAAGCTCTTTGAAATATTCCTTAGCCGCATCCATCGCCTCCCGGTCATCGGTGCTGGTGGCAAGGATCGAGAATTGCAGCAAACCCTGCTGGGTGATCAGGTTCTTGATGGTTTCAATCTGGTTTTGCGACAGGCTTTGGCGCACCCCGCCGGTGGCGGTGGAATAGTCACTGATCAGCTTCTGAAGTTTTTCATCGGTAGCCCCGGCGTCGCGGGCGGCCGTCTCCAGGCGAATGAGATCATCGGTGGCCACATCGGCGATGCCGGAGGCTTTGTCTGCCGGGACTAGTCCCTTGATTTCGGCAAGCAGTGCATCCCAACGCGCCTGGCGAGCCTCATCCTGCTTCTCGCCGCCGAAGGGCATGACGATCTCAATGCGGGGCTGCTCACCGGAGATGGGGCGGACGATGATGTTGTAAAGGTCGGCCGGGTCGATGCGCCGCTTGAGCTGGGTGGCCATTTCCTCGAGGCGCTGGTTGATTTCGTCCGGTGTGCCGGACTTCTCGTCCAACTTGACCTCGTAGACCAGCGTTGTGCCGCCGGAAAGGTCTACCCCCATGCGGTAGGTCAGGCCGGGGCTACCAGTTTGATAGTTGCGCCAGGCAATCACAATGATGATCAGCGCAAGAACCACGGGCACTACGCAGGTGAGCACTCGGCCCGCCCCGACACCCATCCCGATGGTCCGCCCCAGACTTTTCAAGAAAGCGTTCAAGAATCCACCCTCCGCGCAGGGTCACCCGCGCCACCACTTCCCCGGACTATTTCGATTCGCCCGACGGGACCTGTTTAGCCCCGCCGCGGGCGGCCTCCTCGCGGCTGATATTGCGCAGGATCGAGGAACGAGTCACGCGAATCTTGACATTGTCATCGATTTTCAACGTCAATTCATCCGTGCTGTCACTGATCCCAACCACGGTGCCGTAAATGCCACCCACTGTCAAAACCTTGTCATTCTTTTCCAGGCTGTTCAGCAGCTTCTGTTTCTCCTGCTTGTCGCGGCGGCTCTGCCGGAAAAGCATCAGAACCAACAGACCTCCGAAAAGCAGAATAGGGACCTGATTCCACCAAGCAGGCTGAGCCGGGCCAGGCCCATCAGCCGGGCGTGATGGCTCAGGGGCGGTTTCCACTCCCTGCATGCTCATCGCCGGCCTCCCGAAACCAAACAAATCATCACCACCCGGAAGCCCCCTTTGGCCCCGAAAGTAGCCTATCTCTCGTCAAAGAGTCACCTTACGGTGTTTTTTCCAGGCAGACAAGCCACTCTAGAGCCCAGGCATTAAATGCCCCTTTTTCAATGGCCTGGCGGGCCTCACGCATCAGGCCCTGATAGAACCACAGATTATGCAGGCTCAAAAGCATGGGCCCAAGCATCTCCTCCGCCGCAAAAAGATGGTGCAGATATGCACGGCTATAACCCGTGCAGCAAGGGCAGGGACACCCCTCCTCCAGCGGTGTAGGATCGTCCCGATGGCGTGCGTTCCGCAGGCGCACCTCGCCTGTTCGCGTATATGCCGAGGCATTGCGACCGTTCCGGGTGGGGAGCACGCAATCAAACATGTCGATGCCAGCGGCCATGCCGGCGATCAAATCCTGGGGACGGCCTACCCCCATAAGGTAACGGGGCTTTTCAACGGGCAGGCAAGCTGCACAAGCCGGCAGCGCTTGCGCCATTGCCTCGGGAGATTCGCCAACGCTGAACCCCCCCAGGGCATACCCGGGAAAATCCATTGCCACCAATTCGGCTGCGCAGGCCGCCCGGGCTTCGAGGTCAAGGCCCCCCTGAACGATGGCAAAAAGGGACTGATCGGGGCGCGTCGCGGCATTTTGGCAACGTTTGGCCCAAAGGAGCGTGCGTCGGATAGCTTCAGCCATTTCGGCATGATCACAGCCGGCAGGTGGGCAAACATCTAGAACCATCGCGATGTCGGAGCCCAGGTTCTCCTGGATCTGGACAGCCCGTTCGGGCGTCAGGTCAATCAGGCTTCCATCAAGATGGGAACGGAATTTCACACCGGCATCGGTAACCACCCGGCGTTCCGAAAGACTGAAAACCTGATACCCACCCGAGTCAGTGAGAATGGCATGGGGCCAATTCATGAAGCGATGCAAGCCGCCCAAGCGGGCAACCCGCTCGTCCCCGGGCCGCAGGGCAAGGTGGTAGGTGTTGGCCAGAAGGATTCGGCTTCCGGACTGCTCAACCTGAAAAGGATAAATACCCTTCACTGTTCCAACGGTGCCCACCGGCATGAATGCGGGGGTTTCTACTACGCCATGAGGCGTGAAGAGGCGGCCCAAACGGGCCGCCCCATCGTTTTTCAAGCAGGTATGGCGAATGGACATGGCAGTGGTTCAGCCAACCCAACAGGGAAGGCTGAACGGCAAACTCACTCCCCGCGCAGGCTGAGGCCGCGCTCACGCAGTTTTTCGCGCACCTCGTTGAGCGAGGTCACGCCAAAGTTGCGGGCCTCCATCAAATCCTCGGCGGATTTACTCACCAGCTCGGCAATATTGGCCAAGCCCAAGCGGTTCATGCACTTGCGCGCGCGGACCGAAAGTTGAAGGTCTGAAACCGGAGCAGCCAGCTTCAACTGGTCCTCTTCGCTCAACTCACCCACCGGGCGGTAGGACGCCCCATCTCCACCTGCTTCGAGCGATTGGCCCAGACGAAGGCCCTTGGCAGCAAGCATCTCGTTGATCTCAACCAGGGAGGTCTCACCGAAGTTCTTGCTGGTCAGGAGCTGATCCTCGGTGACCCGGGTGAGATCACCCAAAGTCTTGATGTTCAGACGTTTTAGGCAGTTGCGGGCACGGACGGAAAGTTCGAAATCATTGACAGAGATTTCAAACACCTGAGCCATCTGCGGGTCAGACAAACCATCATCGTGTGCCACAACCATGGTCTGGCTGGCCAACGCATCCTTCACATAAAGCCGGGCGCGCTCATCAGTTGGATTGCTATGAAGCACCAGCTTAAAGCAGTCATGCGCCTTGTCATAGCGGCCCATATCTTCATACAGAATACCCAAGTTGGTCAGGGTACCTACATGGACGGGCGGATTGGTCCGACATTTCTCGTACAGCGACAACGCTTCCTCATCATTGCCGGCCTGATCGTTCAGCATGGCCAGCTGAAAAAGCGCCCCGGAGTGATTGGGGTCAAATTTTACGGCCTTTTCAAGGGAATCGATCCCTTCCAATTTGTGGCCTTCCTGCAAACGAAGCTGGCCCAGTTGGAAGTGGTATTCGGCGGAGTGGCTGGCCAGGTCTTTGTGCTTTTCGAGCAGGGCATTGGCCTCGGCGAACTTGCCCAACTGACGCTGAACGCCGGCGCGCTGAAGATTGACTTGGCTGGCGTTGTAGCCCGCCTTTTCGGCCTTTTCGAAGGCAGCCAGTGCATCTTGGTGCTTGTCTCGGGAGGCCTGGATTCGGCCCTGATAGAAAGCGGCCAAGGCGCCATCGGCCTTGCCAAGATGGTCCACCGCTTCCTTGGGATGACCGAGGAAATACAGAGAGATGCCAAGCTTCAGGTGGATCTTGCCGGCGGCGGGGCCGGCGGTTTCCAGACGCTTTTTCAGGGTGTCAGCAGCATCCCGAAGCACCTTGTACTGGGCTTTGTCTGTGATCAGACCGTTGCGCAACTGCTGGACGGTGCCGGCATCGCAATCTTCCTTCTCGACCATCAAAACCTTCAGGTCGATCATTCCCATACCCCTGCTTGCAAAATACATGAATGAACGGCAGCCCCACTTTCGGGCTCCGTTCGCCACAATGCGATATGCTGTTTTTACCGGCCTTGGGAACCAATGGGCAAGACAAGTCTGTATTTCAGCCCCTTCCACCCCCTCCAGTAATAGCTCATGCCACCTCGAAATTCCTCCAGCAGCATCCAGACATGCTATGCCCAAACCATTCCAGGAATGGAGGAGATATCATCTGCTGAAATAAGCCAGCGGTTGGGTGGTGAAATCCTGCGAACCGCGCCGGGATTGGTGGTGTTTCGGCCCGATCGAATTGACCGGGAACTTCTTGAACTCCGGACGGTTGAGGACGTTTTCTTGTTGGCTTGGGGCAGCGACGGTCTGACCTACCGGGCTAAGGATCTGGATTTCATTGAAAAATGGACGGCAACCAAGCCGGACTGGGCCAAATTGCTGGCCTTGCACCATGCGGTGCATCCCAAGCCCAAGGGGACCCCGGGCTACTGGCTGGTGGTGCAGCAAGCCGGCAAGCATGTCTACCAGCGCCAATCGGCCCGACAGGCCCTTGCCAGGGGTCTTGGCAAGACTATCCACCCCAAATGGCGTTTTGTCGAGGAGAATGCCGACATCGAATTCTGGCTCACCATCGAGGGAACCCAAGCCATCTGTGGTTTGCGGCTTTCCACCCGGGAAATGCGCCACCGAACCTGGAAGCGGGAACACCGGGCGGCATCCCTGCGTCCGGTCGTCGCCGCGGGCATGGCTTGGCAGGCGGATCTCCAAGCCGGGATGGTGGTCCTGGATCCCATGTGCGGGGCCGGAACCTTGCTGGGGGAAGCCCGGCTGATGCTGCAGGCGCACGGCAGGGGCAAGCTTCAGTTGATGGGGGGCGATGTGGACCTGGACGCCATCGAGAGCGCCAGGCTTAACCTGCGGAGCCTCGGCGGCGGTGAGTTTTTCCGCTGGGATGCCCGAAAGCTCCCGGTGGCAGAGCACTGCGTGGACCGGATCCTTTGCAACTTGCCCTTTGGGATCACGTATGGTGTCGGAGAGGATCTGGGGGCGCTCTACACGCGAAGCTTCCGGGAGATGCGGCGGGTACTGAAATCCCACGGTTTGGCCGTGGTGCTCACCAGCGAGGCGGCGATCGCACGCGAATCCGCCCCGGCGGCGCGGATGAAACCCGTGGCCAGTTGTCGCGTCCGGATACTGGGCCAGCCAGCCACCATGCTGACTTTGCGACCCGGTTGATTTGCCCTTAAATACTTTCTTGTACTCAATCGGACCCGCAAAGAAAACGCTCTAACACGATCACACCGGCGGAAGAGGATCAAATGGCAAGCCCCACATTGACATGCCCGCATTGCTCCTCGGTTTTGAAGCCAGCCAACCCTGTACCCGCCGGCAAAAAGGTGCGTTGCCCCAAATGCGCTGAAACCTTCACCGCGGGCGGCGAACCAGAGCAACCCAAACCGAAACCGGCACCCACGGAGGAGGAGGAGGACGGAGCGGGTCTTTACGGCATGGTTTCCGACCCCGATGAGGAACCTGCGGAGGACCCCAAGGATAAACGCAAGGGAAAAGCCAAGGGCAAGAAAAAGCCCGCCAAGCCCGAGATCAATTATGCGCAGGACAACTCCTTGAAGGATTTCCGCGGCCCTGCCGTGGAACTGTTGACCAAGCCCTGCAACAACATGATGTTCCATTGCACCCTGGTGCTCCTGCTTGCCATTGCAAGCTTCGTCATGGCCGGGTGGCCCTTTGTTTTCCAGGACAGCCTCCTGCCCCCGCAGGATGCGCTGAAGGAGTTCCTCACCAAGAAATTGGAGGAGGAAGCCGCCGCGAAGGCCAATGGCGGCGGCGGCGCTTCCAAATGGAAATCGATGCAGGATGCCCTGAAGCTGGACAGCCTGATGTGGCCCATCCCGCTCGACAAAAACGGTAAAAAAATGTACGAGCCGGACTATGGCAAAACGGAGATGCCACAGGAAGCTGCCGATGCCGCAAAGGAATTCATGCGGCGCAGCGAATTGCCCACCCGCTTGGCTTGGGTATTCACCAGCCTGTTCATCATGGCGTGGACCTTCACGCTGATGGTTGGGACGGTGAAAATGCTGAATCTGGAGTCGTACCGTTGGAGCATCGGCACCGTTGTAATGTGCCTGATTCCAGTCAACTGCCTGACGCTATTGACGATGATCTGGAAACGCTACGAGGACATGGACTTTCTGTATTTCCCGATCCTGGTACTCCCGATCACCTCGATTTTCTCCATCCTTTTCGGGATCTGGTTCTGGGTCACCCTGAAGGATGACCGGGTTTACCAAGGCTTTCTATTCAAGGGATCCGACCAGAAGCAGGACGGATAATGCTGCCCTCTGTCACCCCCTGTTGCGCCACCAGCGCCAGGCCTGGGCCGGCAGGGAAAGGTTCGCCTGAAGCCGTCCCCACCAGGATGGGTGGTGGCCGGCATTGAGCATGGCTTGCAGCAGAGCGGACATGTCGGCCGACTTTTTGCTGCCTTGAGGCACCAGGTCCAGATGGGGCCGAAAGGATCCGGGGCTGGGCCCTCCCTGAAAAATCACTCGGGGGACGGTCAGTTCAAGCAAGCCCTCATCCCCTTGGGTGCTGCCCCAGCCACTGGCGCCTCGCGCAACGATGGGGGTGGCCGGGTGCCCCAAGGGAATCACCACCTCGTTGATGGCAATGTTGGGGCTGCGCAATTGGGCAGCCAGCGCCAAGGCCCTTTCCGGGCGGGCGCTGAACACCGAGGCCCCCAGACAAAGCGGTGACCCCCGCTCCACCGTAGCCAAATCCGCCTCACTTTCAGCCGACACCAAGGAAAGCACGGGGGCAAACAGCGCTTCCCTGGCCACGCGCATGGCTGGGGTAACATCGGCTAAAACCAGCGGCGGGCACCCCTTGGCACCATCCGCTTCCAGGGAAACGCCGCCAATCAGCCGGGCACCCTGGCTGGTCGCCTCGCGGGCCAATTCCAGTGCCCTCACGCCCTCGGAGGGGCGGACCAAGGTTAAGGGTTCCACTCCCTGGACCAATTCGGCCAGGTGCCCCTCCACCTTTTTAAGGAAGGGCCTGGTGCCGATGACACGGCGCGTGGCCACGCAGGTCTGGCCCTGATTCACCACAGCGCCGAACCAGGCCGACCGAGCGACCAATTCGGGGTCGGCATCGTCCAGCGCCAGGAGCGGATCACATCCTGAAAGTTCCAGCGTGCTGGTGGCCAGATGATCGGCCGCGGCTTTTGCCACCAGCCGACCAACCGGCAAGCTTCCAGTGAACACCACATGGTCGATGCCTGCAGCAGCCAAATGCCCCCCCCATTCGCGCTCGTGGGGCAAAACCTGGAGCAACCCGGCGGGAAACCCCGCATCAAGAAACATTTGAACCAGCAGGGCGGAACAACGTTGCGCGAATTCCGAGGGTTTGAAAACCACGGCATTGCCGGCCACCAGGGCCTGGGCCATTTGCACCCCGGCGAGGCAGTAGGGATAGTTCCAGGTGCCGATAATCCCCACCACCCCGCGGGGGGACCGTTCGACCGCGATTTTCGCCCCGTAGTAAATCCAGGGATTGTGCAGCGGCGAAACCCTTCGGGAGGCGAGGATGGAACCTGCCCGGGCATTGAGGTACTTGCAGGCTTCCGCCAGCGTCAACAGGTCAGCCGAGAGGGTATCCTGCGAGGCCTTGCCCAGTTCCTCCCGGGCCAATTGGCACAGGTGGTCTGCCCTTTGGGTCAACAAACCGCGGAGACGGTTAACCTTGGCCAACCGTTCCCGCAACGGGCAGGTTGCCCAGGCGGTCTGGGCCTGGCGAGCCTGTTCCACCAACTTGGCGGTGAAAAGTTCAGGTTGGAAGCCCTGTTCATTTGCGGGGATGGTATCCATGCTGGAATCTTAAAGGATAGGAACCAGTCCGTGGCCCACAGGGGAGGCGAAAGTGTCTTCCAGCCATTCGCAAACGGTTGACGGGTGGGCCGGTTGGCTGAAAGGCCTTCCCGGAACCGGCGGACGGTTGAAAACCGTTCCTGAGGATTTCCTCGTGGAAGAGATCCCCGCCTACGAACCCGTTGGCGAGGGGGAATTTGTTTACCTGTGGGTACGGAAGCACGATCTGTCCGCCGACCACCTCCGGCGGGAACTGTCGCGGACCCTCGGGATCTCGAGCCGGGATGTGGGCATGGCGGGCCTGAAGGACAAACGGGCGATCACCTGGCAGTGGGTGAGTGTGCCAAAGCGGGCCAACCCTGCCCAGCAGGGGCTGTG
>DKBS01000149.1:11121-16253 GCA_002451275.1 Planctomycetaceae bacterium UBA6894
GGACACTTGCACGGGAACCGATTCAAGCTGATCGTCCGGGATGCCAAGGCGGGTTGGCAGGCCCGCCTGCGGGCGCTGGCCTCCAGGCTGAAAACCATGGGCATTCCCAACGCCTACGGAGCCCAACGCTTTGGCCGGAACCGGCAAACCCTCTCCCTTGGTTTTTCCCTTATGGAAAACCCACATTTGGCAGTGAATCCGTGGTTGAGACGGCTGGCCCTTTCAGCCGTGCAATCACATGTTTTCAACACCTGGCTGTTGGAAAGACTGAAGGCAGGCACACTGCGCCAAGTGATGGAAGGTGAGATCCTGGCCCATGCCCCGCGCGGTGGTTTGTTCACCGCAGTGGACCTGCCCGCGGAGCAGGTTCGCCTGGAATCTGGCCAGATTGTCCCGGCAGGCCCCCTGCCCGGCAGCCGGCTGCTTGCGGCCCGGGGACATGCGGCAATCTTGGAGAACGCCCTGCTCGAACGCCTTGGCCTGACTCATCTTCTGGAAGGGCACGGGGGCCGGCTTTTGACCGGGACCAGGAGGCGCGCCCTTATTTACCCGATGGATCTCACCTGGCAGCCTGCGACGGCAGCCGGTGGGTTTCGCCTGGAATTCAGCCTTCCCGAAGGCAGCTACGCAACGGTTTTGGCGGGCATCCTTTTGGAGGGGGAAGACTGGAGGGGGCCGGAAGTCGGAGACGGTCTGGTCAATGATGAAGCTGGGGAAGAGGGATTGACCGAGTCGACCGAGGAAGCTGAGCCGGTGTCCGGGGAGCCGGGGGAATCCTCCATCGGGGAAGCCGTGTGAGGATAGTGACGGTCGTACCGACTCTGACGGCTACGCAGCTGAACCTTTCTGGATTTTTCTTTTCAAGGATTGACCCGGGTTGAGCAGCTTCGGGTGGTTGGGTCAGAATGCTGCTTACCAGCGCACACACCTTGGCACCCGGAAACACAATGGCCAGAGTCAAGCACCCAAACCCTTCAGCGAGCCTGGAGGATTGCACGGTGCCGGAAAAAATCCTGCTTTCCGCGCACGACCTGGAAAAGGCGGGCGAGTCGCCGTTCAGTGCCGAATCGTTGATCGTCGCCTCGTGGAAGCGCTACCCGAAAACCTTCGGCTTGAAGGGTTTCGCTGAACATTATCCCGACTCCAACAAGATTCTCGCCTCCATCATGGGCGAGAAGGGGCTGGCCAAAAAAGGCTGGCTGTTGAAGGTGGGGCAAAAACTGTATGTCCTCACACCGGATGGCAAAAAGGCGGTACTTCGCCTCCAAGCCGGCGAGGGACCTCCCCCGCCCCCGGTGCGCACATCTCCCCCGCCTGCCTTCAAAGGGCTGCCAGGGGAGCTCGATAGCGTGTTGGTCCGTCTTCTGGACAGCGAGGCGTTGTACAAGCACTTGGAAGATCGCAAGCCGGACATCACCTTCACCGATGCCCTGCAATTCTGGGGATTGGCGGAAAAGGCGAAAGCCGACGAGATTGACCAGCAGTTGGTCATCGTCCGCAAGCAACTGGAAGAGGCGCGCGAAAAGCTGGAAAAATCAGCGTTGACGCTGACCAACGGACGCAGCATCAGCCAGGAAGATGTGGACCTCCTAGGTCAACTGCACCACTACCTTCAGGAACGATTCGCCCGGCACCTGAACTTGATGCGCCAGCGCACCGTGAAGAGCTGAGGCTCGACACCCGCGGACAACTCAAGCGGCCTCGGCGGGTCTCGACTGGAATCGCAGTCGGGACCCGCTGGCGTATGCGGGATCGATTTCGAAACCCAGCCAGCGCCGGCCCAACGATTCGGCCACGAATCCAACCGTGTTGCTGCCCGCAAAGGGATCGAGCACCAACTCCCCCGGTTGGCTGAGAAAGCGGACGAAGAAATCCGGGACAGGCAGCGGAAACCGCGCCGGGTGGATGGGAAGCCCCTCGGCCCGGCAGGCACGGAAATAGGGGTCGCTGGAGCGCGTGTTGGGCACAACCAGCACATTGCTGGGGATGGCACCGCCGTTATCCTTCTGAAACACCTTGCTGAGTTCGTGCTGGGATGGACGCATCGCGGGGTCATATCCGTCCCGCAGCAGACGCTTCATGGAAGGGCTGTAGGGTTTCAGAACACGCCGATTGTCAGCCCTGGGTTCCTTGGATTTGGACAGCCACCAGATCAGGTTGACCGCATCCTTCACGCGGGTGCGGGTGATGGTGACCCACTGGGCGGGTGTGGGCAATTTGCTGGGGTTGTACCAGTAAAAGTCCTGGGCCAGGTGAAAAAGCTTGCACAGCCTGAGGATGAGCTCGTATTGATACAGGGATCGGGTGGCACTGCCGCGCACCCAAGCCCCACCCAGTTCAAGGACTAGGCTGCCCGTGGGATGCAGTACCCGATGGATTTGCTCGATGTATGGCCAAAGCCAGTCGCTGTAGGACCCGGGGTCCACATTGCCGTAGGCCTTTTGGCGCCTGAGGGCGAAGGGTGGCGAGGTGACCACCAAGTCCACCGAATCGTCGGCCAGCCTTTTCAGGCCCTCCAAGGCATCGATATTCCAGCATTGTCCGTGGCTGGTGGCGTAGGCGGGCACGGGGGGGGCCTCGCGTAACGGCAACCCCTGATCACCCAGCGTGGAGCGACTTTTTTGGCCTCGTGCCGACACTGGCTGAACCCCCGGTCAATCCGCGGAAACTGGCTTGAATGCCAGACCAGGTGGGGCGGATAGCCGGGAGTTTTGAGTAAATCCAGCCCAATATGGGCACCCTGCCCCACACCGCGGGTCCCTACCAGTGGGCAATGGGCCCGCTGGGCAGGTTCAGTGGCACCTGAGTCTCGTGCCAGGGATGGGTATCCCGTTCCTCGAGCGCAGGGCGCATTTGCTCGCACAGGGAATCGAAATGCGACACGCTGTGGAGCATGACCATTTCCTGCTGGATTTCGCGCCCCGGGCGCAGCATGCGGCAATACCACGCGGCCATTTTGCGGAAGGTGAGGCAGGCAAAGCGCTCATCGCGCAGGCGGACCAGTTGGGCGAAGTGGTCGCGCATGAAATCAAGCCGCCGCAGGTAGGTGGGTGGAACACCCGGGTCGCCCGTGGTGTCCCACCGCTGCAGATGGTGAAAAATCCACGGGTTCAGCAAGGCGCCACGGCCCAGGGCGATGCCGGCGCAACCGGTTTCTCCCAGCATGCGCGCGGCATCCGTCAGATTGCGCACATCGCCATTACCCAGCACGGGTATGCGCCGCACAGCCTGCACTACGCGGCGAATCCCCTCGATATCAACCGATCCGGAAAAGCCCTGTTCCCGGGTTCGCCCGTGGATGGTCAGGCCGGCCACGCCAGCCTCCTCGAATTCACGGGCCAAATGAGGGGCTGTGATTTGGCTGGCATCCCATCCCAGTCGCATTTTCACCGTGACCGGAACAGGGACAGCCTCGACCACAGCCCTGACCAATTCGACCGCGCTGGTGATTTGACACAGCATGGCCGAACCCCCTCCCCCCTTGGTGACTTTGTTGACCGGGCATCCCATATTGATGTCGATACTCGCCAGGCCCCCGCCGATTTTCTCTACAAGAAAACGGGCCGCATCGGCCAATTCGGGCGGTCGGCCGCCGTAGATCTGCACCGCATAGGGGCGATCCTCGGGGCAAGTCTCGATGAGATCGAGTGTTTTCCGGCTGCCTGTGAGCAGGGCCCGGCCATTTACCAGGTCCGTGGTAGCCAAGCCCAGTCCACCCAGGGAACGCACCACCAGGCGAAAAGGCAGGTTGGTGTAACCGGCCAAGGGCGCCATGGTGAACCGGCTTGCCAGTTCCAGTGCCCCCAAGCAGATCCTTTTGCCCGCCGCGGAAGGAGGCGGTGGAACTTGGGGAGGAACAGGCAAAACCTGGCGAGGATCGGTGGGATCCTTCGTTGCCGGGTTGTCCGAATCAGGATTTGTCATGGACGAACTGGTTCGGGTTCCCTTCCAGCGCCTGGCCCGGGGCCGGCCTCCACAGGACCGTCTCCTCCATGCGCTTGGCCATCTCGAAATCCATGTCCGTGATGGCTCCTTGGCTATGGGTTTTCAGTTTGACGAGCACACGGGCCCATGTCACTTCCAGATCGGCATGGTGGTACCCGGCCTCACATAAAAAGCCCAAGGTGTTGACTACCTGGAGGGTGGTTTGCCAACCATCGGTTCGGTACTTGCGCCGGATCCAGCCGTTTTCCACAAACCATTTATCCAGCTTGAGTTCCGCCAAGCGGGCGACCGCCTCCGCCTCGGTGTAGCCCTTCAATTCCTTACCCATTAACCGTTCCCCTGCCCTCCCCCAAGCTCTCTGGGCTTGGGGTTTGCTCCCATGGTAGCCTCAAAGCCGCTTCAAGTTTCGGCTTCAAGGAGCCCCTCGCATGGTCTTTCAACCCAAGCAACCCACAGCGGGCCGGGCCATCCGTTCCGTTTTGTCGGCCGGTTTGCTGACCACACTGGTTACCGGGTGCGGCCAGGATGCTCACCATCTCGCTTCTATTGCCTCGAAACTGGGTCGTCAGGTTGCCACCGGATCGGAGCGAATCCGCGAGACAGCACTGGGCCGCCTTTTTCAAAACCGGAGTGTCCTTGACCAGGTTCCCCTGACGGACCGGGCCCGTATCCGTCTGCGGTTAGACCGCTCGCTTCAGCGGCTTGACATCTCCGTGCGCCAAATTGAACCGGGATGCCTTGAACTTACCGGAGAAGTGCCCGATGAGGCGGCCCGCCAGGCAGCGGTGCAGTCCGTCCAGCAGGTGCCGGGAGTGGAAAAAGTTGCGGACGGCCTGAAATTGGCAGGAACCCCTTCGGACACCGAAAATAACCAAGAAAACCGCCCAGTACCCGAGAATGCTGTTCCACAACCGGCAATCATGCCTGGCAGAGATCCTGCGCCCCCACCCAACCCCGGTACCACATCTGCACCCCCTCCACCTTCCAACCCCAGGAATAGTACCCCGCTCAACCCGACCATTCCGTCATCTCCTGGAGTCGGCGGTAGCCTTTCACCCCTGCCTTCGCCAAATCCCGGCGCTATTCCCCCCGCACCGGGATCTAACCCGGTTACCATTCCTCCGCCGCCCCCCAAGCCCTGATAAAACCAGGGGGTAAACGGAAGCGGGCCCGGTCGATTCGACCGG
>DKBS01000005.1:0-5343 GCA_002451275.1 Planctomycetaceae bacterium UBA6894
AAGTTCGTTGACAACAATCCGCCGCAATTCCATCTGAACAGGCATGGTTCGCTCCAAAGAGGACACATCTAATTTAGTGCCTTGAAAACATTTGGGGTTAATTTGGGGTCAAAACCGACCGTTGGCGGAGAAGGGGCGGTTCCAACCCCCTAAATTGAAGACATGATTTCCGCCGAAACACCGGATGCCCGCCGGGCTGCCAAGCGTCAAACCCTGGCCATTTTGCTGGGAGTCATGGCGTTTGCAGCCACTTTTACCCTGTGGGGTGCCTTTCGCTCAGTCCAATTCCGTCGCAATCGGGATACCCCGTCCACCCAACTGCCCGAAGCAGTGCTCCTGGCCCAACTCCCGGTGGATAGTCGCCAAGTGCTGGCTTGCCGACCGGGCTGGAACAACTGGGCAAAAGCGCTGCAAACCGTTCTGCCACAGACTTTTGCATTGATTAGCCCAGGACAAAAACCAACCCAATGGGTGGCCGGATGGGTTCTGGATTCCCAGCAGCCTACGCTGGTTGCGGATTTCCCGGCAGGCCCCGCCCCTCCTGAGGGCTGGGAGGCTTTTGGCGGGGTTTGGACCCGATCTGTGCGGCATCAAAAGCTTGGGGAAGGATCCGGTTGGGCCCCCGGCCTTTCGCTGGTGGTGAAAAACCGTCTCCAGAAGGAGGCGGTGCTGTGGGCTGCAGGAGTGGGCATCCCCTGGGGAAACAGCTCGGGTAGCCAAATCTGGAGTTTGGCCAGCGATCGGGCACAGGTATCCAAGGTTTCTGAACTGGTGGCCGGGGCGAAAACCTGGCTGGTGTGGGTGGAACCCCAACCCAACCGCACGCTGATTCGCGCGGAAATGGAGTGCTCCAGCGCCCAGGAAGCCAGCCGCATTGAAAAAGCCCTGGAATCATTCCAGCAAGACCCTTCTCGACCCGGTGCAGGTTTGCGTTTTCTTTCCGATGGGCCATGGCTGTCTGTGCAGGCCACCATGGACTCCCCAGTGGGTTTACCCGGCCCGGGCAAACGTTAGACTCGCACCGGTTTTCAACCAGTTCGGTGCAAACCGGGCCCAATCCGGCGTTAGAATGCCGTCAAAGACCACCTTCACGGAGAGGTCCAGCAGGTATGGCCACCGCCGCTTCGGAAATAGTTTGCCCAGCCTGCCGGATGCTGATTCCGCTTCCCGCTGGACGGGCGGTCCCCAAACACTGCCCGCATTGCCTGGCTGAGCTGCCCGTCAAAAAGCCCAAGGAGCCCTCCGTCCGCAAGAACCCGTTGGCCAAGTTCTCCACGGGGGCACTGCTTCTGGGAGTCACAGCGCTGGGAGCGTTCTGCAGCCTGTTGCTGCTGTTGGTCGTCTGGAGCGGTCGAGGCCCTACCGCTGGCAAGGAGGAAAGCAGGCAAGCTCTTGCCCCCGAACTGCTGGGCAAGTTGGAGGAACGCGACAGGTTGGCCCAAGCGGAAACGAACCGGCAAATAGCTTTGAAGGCGGCCCTTGAAAAGGCCCAAACTCTCAAACCAGAAGACCCTGGATCACTCGAGGCATGGAAAGCCGTGGCCTTGGCGGCGGAAATGCCCTCCGACAGCCTGGATAAACTCATCGCTGTGGCGCGGGCCACCGGGGAGAAGGCCGCCTTGGATGGCGATCTGAAAAAACGCCAGGAAAAGGAAAAACAAGAGCGTGAAAAGCGGGAATCGCAGGTGGCCGACGCGTTGTCGAAGGGAAAGGCCGCGCTGGACCAAGGGGATGCCCGGCAGGCCCGGTTGAACCTGGAAAGGGCGCGCGCATTGGCCCCGGAAACCCCTGGCCTGGACGCTGAGATGGCGCAGGTGCTCAAACTGGAAAACCGCCAGTTTGAGATCAGCCATTCCCAGATGCGCTTGAAGGCCGGGCAGGAAAACCTGATGGCTGAACGGTGGGGCGAGGCTCTGCGTGATTTCCAGGCCGTTTTGGCCGTGCTACCTGACAACACGGAGGCGCTGGAGGGCAAAAAAGCCGCCGAACAGGGCTTTGACCGGCTGGAAAAGGACCGCGAGAAGCGCCTGCAGTACCTGATCCACCTGGATGACGGCCGCAAGGCGCTGAAGGAACGTCGGTATGACGATGCCAACGCCGCCTTCACCCGCGCCGGTCGGCTTATGCCTGGGGAAAGGGAGGCGGAGCGGCTTCTGGAGGTGGTACGGCAAACGCGCAATGAGTCCGAGCGCAATTCCCAGGCGATGGTGACGGCGGCGAAAAACCTGATGAGCAAGGGGAATCCGCAGGAGGCTTTTTTTCTGCTGGTGGACGCCGACAACCTTACCCCCAACGACCGCACCATCAAGAAGATGATGTCGGACGCCCAGCAACTGGTGAACCGCATACAGGGGATCGCCAACCCACTCAGCAACGACCCCAAGTACTTGGGATACATGGCGCAGGGAAGGGCCGCCATGGCCGCCGGCAATCCCATCGCCGCGGTGGAGTGTTTTGAAAACGCCTTGCGCCAGACCAACAGCCGGGACAGTTTCGCCCTGCGCGCCCTGATGGATGCCCGCAGTGCCAAGGAGCGCCTGGGCCAGAGGGTGACCGACTATGAAAAGGCCCTCCGCCAGGGAATCCTTCTGATGAACCGCAAGGAGTACGGCCCGGCGGTCTTCATGTTGGAGGGAGCCGCCCGGCTTTTCCCGGAACAGAAGACCATCGACTTGCTCGAGGAGGCGAAATTCCAGGATCTGGTCTCACGGGCCCGCGATTCCCTGGAACGCGACCCGGACACCGCCGAAAAGCTGGCAGACCAGGCGCTGCGTATGCGGCCCACCGATATCGGCGCCAACAACCTCATCAAACAGGCCAAGGCCCGGGCCATGGCGCTGGCCAACCCCAAGGCCAATCCGGTGGATCCCTATGACTCAGCCATGGCTGTGGGGCGTGCCGCCATGCGCGAGAAGAAATTCGGCGAGGCGGTGCAGGCGTTCAAGCTGGCTATGGAAAACAAGCCCAACGATCCCATCGCCATGGAACTGGAAAAGCAGGCCCGGGACCGTCTGGTGGGCAATGGTGAACCCCAGAAGGGGGCAGAGAAAGACCCTGTAAATGGCGATATGGAAAAAATGAATAAGTGAGGAATTCTGGGGCGATCGGGGCACGGGACGGCTATGGAAATTGCCCTGTCGTTGACAAGCGAACCCGGTTTGAGCTAGGTTGACGGCTTGACTTTGCATCACCTAACAGCCGAAGCAGGATATCTCGATGGTTCGCAAGAAGCAGGGTACGGCCAAGAAAAACCGCTGCAGGTTCTGCACCAAGGAAGGCTGCCCCAGGCCCGCTTTCGTCGATTACAAGGACTACGCAACCCTCCGCAAGATGTGCACCAACCAGGGCAAGCTGTTCAGCCGCAAGCGCTCTGGCAACTGTGCCGCCTTCCAGCGCGCCGTCAAAGACGCTGTCAAGCGTGCTCGTTTCCTCGCCCTTTTGCCGTACGTCGGCGATTGATCCGGCTGGAAATGTGCGGTTTTCCCGCATGGTTCCTCCCGTGATTCAGGGCTAGACCTTTCTCGCCGTCCTCAGTTTGCATTGAGGTAGCATTTTCATGCCTACCATTTCGCTTCCGGACGGCTCGTCCAAAATCCTTCCTCCCGGATCCTCCGCCATGGATTTGGCCGAGGGGATTGGCAAGCGATTGGCCCAAGCGGCGATTGCTGCGGTGGTGGATGGCAAGGTGACCGACCTCACCCTGCCCCTGCCCGAAGGTGCTGAACTCAAAATCAAATTGCTGACGGACCGCGATGCCGAGGCCCTCGAGGTATTGCGGCATTCGTGCGCCCACATCATGGCCCGGGCGGTGCTGCGCTTGTTTCCCGGTTCCCAGCTGGCGTTTGGCCCCGCCCTGGAAAACGGCTTCTACTACGACATAGATTCCCCCACCCCGATCCGCGAGGAAGATTTCCCGCGCATCGAGGAGGAGATGCGCAAGATCATCAAGGCGTCCGAGCCGTTCGAGCGCTTCGAAAGGGTCACGTCGGAAGCCCGTTCCCTGGTGGAGGGGATGGGGCAAAAGCTCAAGGTCGAGCACATCGACCAGGAACTCTGCAAGCAAGATTCGCTCAGCTTCTATCGCCAGGGCGAGTTCATCGACCTGTGCCGCGGCCCCCACCTGCCCCACGCCGGCAAGGTTGGCGCCTTCAAGTTGATGTCGCTGGCTGGGGCCTACTGGAAGGGCGACTCGTCCCGCCAGCAGTTGCAGCGTCTGTACGCGACCGCCTTTTTCACCCAGAAGGATCTGGATGCCTATCTGAAGCAACTGGAAGAGGCGAAAAAGCGCGACCATCGCCTGCTGGGCAAGCAACTGCACCTGTTCACCATTAGCCCGCTGGCCGGTTCCGGTCTGATCTTGTGGATGCCGCGCGGCGCGCTGATTCGCGGTCTTCTGGAGCAGTTCCTCCGCGATGAGTTGACCCGCCGGGGCTACAGCCCGGTTTACACCCCGCATGTCGGCAAGCTCGACATGTACCGCACCAGCGGTCACTTCCCCTACTACCGCGACGCCCAGTTCCCTCCGCTGTACCAGCACCCCGCTGCCAGCGCCCTGGACCTGTGCCAGTACCGACTGCAGTCCGGCCTGCTGGATGAGGCCCGCGAGCGGGACATGGCCCTGTTTCTGTCCCAGGCGTGTCTGGTGATTCCGGGCTATGCCGAAGCAGTCACGCCTGAGGGCAAGGTGGAGGCGACCGAACGGTTGGTTGCCGAGCTGTTGAAGATCCACTCGGTAGACATTCCCGAGTACCGTCAGGCCAAGGATACCGCCGGCAGGGCCAAGGCCTTGCTGGCCTGGCTGGAGCAGCAGGAAGGGTACCTGCTCAAGCCGATGAACTGCCCGCACCACATCCAGATCTACAAGGCGGTGCCCCGCAGCTACCGAGACCTGCCCGTGCGGCTGGCGGAGTTCGGTACGGTCTACCGGTTCGAGCAGACCGGCGAGCTGTCGGGCATGACCCGGGTCCGCGGTTTCACGCAGGACGATGCCCACCTTTTCGTCACCCCCGATCAGATTGAATCCGAGTTGCTGGCCAACATTGAGCTGGTGCAACTGGTCCTGAAGACCCTGGGGCTGAACGATTACCGGGTCCGTATCGGGTTGCGCGCCAAGGATTCCGACAAATATGTCGGCAGCGACGAGGACTGGAACACCGCCGAGGCGTCCCTCATCCGGGTGGTGAAGTCGCTGGGCATGGACTACACCGCCGAGGAGGGCGAGGCCGCCTTTTACGGCCCGAAAATCGACTTTGTGGTGCGTGATTGCATCGGCCGCGAGTGGCAGTTGGGCACCGTCCAGCTCGACTATAACCTGCCCAAACGGTTCGACCTCGAATACACCGG
>DKBS01000005.1:5571-5700 GCA_002451275.1 Planctomycetaceae bacterium UBA6894
AACGGTTCGACCTCGAATACACCGGTGCAGACAACAAGTCGCACCGTCCCGTGATGATCCACCGGGCCCCATTCGGCTCGATGGAGCGTTTCATGGGGATCCTTATCGAGCATTTCGCCGGTGCCTTCC
>DKBS01000005.1:5991-6370 GCA_002451275.1 Planctomycetaceae bacterium UBA6894
GAGAAGTTCAACGACTACGCCAAGGATGTGGAAGCCAGGTTGCGCAACGCGGGTATCCGCGTCACAGCTGATCTGGGCCCCGACAAGGTGGGTGCCAAGGTGCGGCTGGGCGCCATGGACAAGGTTCCCTATCTGGCCGTGGTGGGTGACAAGGAAGTGCAGGCCGGGGCGGTAGCCATCCGTGAGCGGGGTGGAGCGGACCTCGGCAGTATGACCGTGGAAGCATTTATTGGCCGGCTGGAGCAGGAAAACCGAGAGCGCACCCTGCCCAAAACTGGTCCCTAAGCCAGCTCCAGCAAGATTAATTTTTGGAATGACCTTAAAGGCGATTCAAATTGCCCAATTAATCCATGCATCCAATTTGATGCTATTTAATTTG
>DKBS01000191.1 GCA_002451275.1 Planctomycetaceae bacterium UBA6894
GGAACAGCGCAGACAGTTCCACATTTTTCCGCGGGGGGCCAAAGGGTGTGTACAGATCGGACATTTGGTCAGCGGTGGTTCGGTGGCCCGCCCTGCTGGTAAAGAACTGAGTGGTTCGGTGGAAATGATCGGATTCATGGCGCAATTCCTTGCTGAGTTTGAATGGGAATGGGAGGCCTATCACCTTGGCTGCCGCATTCCTTCCCCCAATCAATAACCGATAGTGTACAAATGTTCAAGACAAAGTGATTCACACTGGCCAAATATCTTGCCGTGGGCCCAGAATCTTCCTTCCACGCTCTTCTTCGCAGGATGCCTGAAGGATTTTCGCGCCCTGGTGGTTGCTTGCGTGGGGGTGTGGGTTTGCTACCATCCTTTTCACGATCCGGGTCCCGCACCCGGCACCTTGCACACACCCCCGTTCACCGGGAATTCCCAGGAGCCTTTTGCATATGTTGAGCCAAATAGCCAATCGTCGGTCTTTTTTGCAGACAGCGGGCGCTGCCCTGATGGGTGGATTTGCGGTCTCTCGCCTGCCAGCGCTTGCGACGGTTGCGGAACCGTGGTTCAAAATCGGTCTGGCACAGTGGTCGCTGCACAAGGCCTTCTTCGGCAAGACGCTGGATCCGATCAATTTTCCCAGCATCGCCAAGAAGGATTTCGGCCTTTCCGGTGTGGAATATGTGAACCAGTTTTACAAGGGCAAGGCAGAGGATGAGGCCACTGGTAATGAGCTCTTGAAGCAGAGTAAGGACATGGGTGTGGAAAACATCCTGATCATGTGTGACGGCGAGGGAAATCTGGGGGATGCGGATGCCGAAAAGCGCAAACAGGCGGTGAAGAACCATCACAAGTGGGTGAATGCAGCCAAATTCCTGGGCTGCCATTCGATTCGTGTGAATGCCGCCTCTTCCGGCACCTATGAGGAACAATTGGGGCGGGCAGCAGAAGGCCTTGCCGCCTTGACCGAGTACGGCGACAGCCAGGGCATCAACGTGATCGTGGAAAATCACGGCGGACTTTCGAGCAACGGTGCATGGCTGGCGGCGGTGATCAAAAAGGTGAACCACCCGCGCTGCGGTACCTTGCCCGATTTTGGTAATTTCAACCTGGGCAACGGCAAAACCTACGACCGTTACAAGGGTGTCGAGGAGTTGATGCCCTTTGCCAAAGGGGTGAGCGCGAAATCGCACGACTTCGATGCCGAAGGGAACGAGAAACACACCGATTACAAGAAGATGCTGAACCTGGTGCGGAAAGCCGGCTACAAGGGCTGGGTGAGTGTGGAGTGGGAAGGCGGCAGCCTGTCGGAGCCCGAGGGCATCAAGGCCACCGTGAAGCTGCTGGAACGGGTACGGCAGGAAAACTCCTGACCGCAGAAGGTCCATTCCGGGCGTGCAGGAATAGGGCCAGCCTGTCTTCTCACTGACTCTCAAAACGAACTGGAGTGAATGACCTATGGTGCGCTCGGCATTGGTGTTTGTGTTTCTGGCCGGACTGACCTCTTTGGCAGTCGTGGGCCAGGAGAAGGCTAAGCGGGATCCCGCCGAACAGAAGGCGATGGATACCCTTCGCGCCTCGGGAGCCCTGGTACTGGAAGTGGCCCAGAACGATCCCCGGCTGGAGGTGAGTTTCCTGCAGCCGGTGGAGAAGTTCGGGGCCGGTACCCTGGCTCCCCTGAAGGACATCAAGTCGCTGGTTTCCCTGAACCTGCGTGCCCAGCCAGTGAACGACGAGATCGCCGGCCAACTGGTACCCCTGACCTCACTGACGCGCCTGCACCTGGAAAAAACCAAGATCACCGATGCCGCGCTGGTGCACCTGAAAGGGATGAAGGATCTGGAATACCTGAACCTTTACGAAACCCAGGTGAGCGACCAGGGCCTTTCGCACCTGGCCGAGCTGAAGAAGCTGAAGAATCTTTACCTTTGGCAGACCAAAGTGACCAAGGACGGGGCGAACAAGCTGAAGGAACAGTTGAAAGGCTGTGACGTGAATGTGGGCGTGGAGTTTGTGCCACTGCCCGAACCCAAGGACATGCCCAAGGAGCCGGCCAAGGACGCCAAGGCCAAGAAGGGCAAAGGCAAAAACAAGGATGGCAAGGACACATCCAAGGACGCCCCGAAAGATGCGGCCAAGGAGAAGGCCAAGGAAGCCGTGAAGGATGCCGCCAAGGAGAAAGCCAAGTCCTGATCCTTTGCTGAAAACGCATTTTGAGCGAGGCGGGCGGCCCGTTGTGGCCGCCCGCTTTTTTTGCCAGGGCCGCTGTGGCAGCAGATTTTCGACAATTGAAACCGATGGCTGTTCCGCTAGCCTAAAGAGAGCTGGGACAGGGTTTTGGCCCGGCCTCACCAGGTGTGGCAGGGCGGGTTGAACCGGCTGTCACCGGTTCCGGAGTTGTTGCCCAGTCATGCCCAGGTACTACCCGGATTTTGCCACATTCCAAGCCCTTTCGGCCCAGCCTGGCACCGGCTTGGTGCCGGTTTATCGCCAGGTCAGTTCCGACAGCCTGACCCCGGTGCTAGCTTTCCACCGGTTGGGGAATGCCCGCTGGTCGTTCCTTTTTGAAAGCGTGGTGGGTGGAGAGAAGCCGGGACGCTACAGCTTTCTGGGTGCGGATCCCTTTTGCCGGTTTGTTGCCAAGGGAAACGCAGTCACCGTCACCCATGCCGACGGGCGGGAAGAAAAAAGCACGGTGGCCGATCCGTTGCGGGCCCTTGAGGAGCTGATCCAGAAACACAAGGCTCCCCACCTTCCCGGAATGCCGCGCTTTTTGGGCGGGGCAGTTGGACATGCCGGCTATGACACCGTGCGCTGGGTGGAGAGTCTGCCCGACGCGCCGAGGGACGACCGGGACCTGCCGGATCTGGCATTTGCGCTTTATGACCAGATGGTGGTTTTCGACCAGATCAACAAGACGGTTCTGGTGGTGGCCCATGCGCGGGTGGAAGGTGATTCCCGCGCCCAATACGAGCGGGCCTGCCGTCAGGTGGACGCGCTGGTGGACCGCATTCGGGATGGAGCCACCTTGCCAGTGGTGGACCTGGCCCCTCTGGGCGAGGTGACCGGGGATTACAAATCAACCTTCACCCGCGAGAAATTCCACGAGGCCGTTGCGAAGGCCAAGGAATACATCCTGGCGGGTGACATCTTCCAGGTGGTGTTGAGCCAGCGTTTGGAGGCGATGACCCAGTCTTCACCCTTCACCATCTACCGGGCGCTGCGGGTGGTGAACCCGAGCCCCTTTTTGTTTTTGCTGCGCGAGGGCGACCTGAGCCTGGTGGGCAGTTCGCCCGAGATCATGACGCGCCTGGAGGACGGGGAACTGACCATCCGGCCGCTTGCGGGGACACGGCGCCGCGGGAAGGATTCCGCCGAGGATGAGCTTTTGGCGGCGGAACTGCTGGCCGACCCGAAGGAGCGGGCGGAGCACATCATGCTGGTGGACCTTGGTCGCAATGATGTGGGGCTGGTGAGCGAGTTTGGCAGCGTGCGTTTGAAGGATGTGCTCACCGTGGAGCGCTACAGCCATGTGATGCACCTGTGCAGCACGGTGACGGGCAAACTGCGTCCGGGCATGAGCGCCCTGGACGCGCTGCGCGCCTGCCTGCCGGCAGGCACCCTTTCCGGCGCGCCCAAGGTGCGGGCCATGCAGATCATTGATGAGCTTGAGCCGGTGCGGCGGGGCCCCTACGGCGGTGCAGTAGGGTACGTGGATTTCTCGGGCAACATGGACACCTGCATCGCCCTGCGCACCTTGGTGCTGCGCGACGGCGTGGCGCACCTTCAGGCTGGCGCGGGCGTGGTGGCCGACAGCGTGCCGGAAAACGAATGGCAGGAAACCCTGAACAAAGCCCGAGGGTTGCTGCGCGCGCTGAAGCTTGCCGAGCAGATTGATCACCCCGCCGCTCCGACGACCTGATTTTCTTCCCATCATTCGCGGGCGTTCGTACCAACCCGGGTATGGCGCTTGGGCAAGTACGCATGGCTGGTGGGGCGCGATGCCGCGAGCGAAACGATCGTGAAGGACCAGCGTAATGAACGGATAAGTGGCCGTGGATGCCGTGCAGGTGCGGGCGGTGAGGTGAGCACGGTTCAGACCTTGCCCAAACGAAAAGGCTTTCCGGCCTTGTACAGCTTCAAGGCCTCCTGAAGGCGGTCTCGATCCTCGCCCTTAGATTTGGTGAGAGCCTTGAGAACCCATCCGGCCGCGGTTTCGGTTTGCCCACAGGCGGCGTAGGCGGCCGCCACTGCCTCCAGAATCGGGGGATCATCCCACCCGGTGTCCTCCGCGGCCTTGCGACCTAGTTCCATCGCACGCTCGCTGTCACGGACGCTTTTCTCAGGAGCTGCCGCTAGGAGCAGGGCGGTTTGGGCCATGCTATTCGGGGTTGCCTCGATTTCGAGTGCGTGATCCAAGTCCTCCAGAGCCAACTGGTACTCACCCGCCATTTGGCGCTGCCTGGCGCGGAGAAGCCAGGGCCACGCCAATCGGCCGACCTGGTTGACCAGGTGATCACAATCCGATTCTGCCTCCACCGGCTTGTTGACCGCGAGGAGGTAATGAACCCGGACCTGCCGGGCGGAAACGCTGGCAGGGTCGGTGTTCAGGGCGACCTCCAAGTCGGCTTGGGCTTCCTCGTGCCTGTTGAGGTGGAGGTTGACCTCGGCCCGGAGGGCCAGGAGCCTAGCAAGACCCCCGGGTTTGCCGGACATGGCCTGGGTGACGGCGCTGTCCAGGTCATCGAGTGCGCGGGCGAACTGACCCATGGCCTGGTGGGATTTGGCCCGCGTTATGAGGGCCTCGACATTTTTGGGTTCCGCCTGGAGAAGGGTGTCGGAATCGGTGATTGCTTTGCCGTGATTGCCCTCGGCCGCGTGGGCCTTGGCCAGGCGAATCAAAACCTGGGGGGCGTTGGGCAAGGCCTTGGCGAGGACCTGGAGGTCGTGGAGCGCCTTCTTTACCCCTCCCCTAGCCAGCATGCAATCCACGCGCAACAGGGCTGCTGCTCCCATGCGCGGATTGATCTTGAGCGCCTTCTCGGCTGCGACCATGGCATCGCCCGGCCGACCCAGCTTGAACAGGGAATGGGCCAGTTTCAGCCAGAGTTCTGGGTTTGTGCCCGTGGCCTCCGCTTCCGCCTTCTGCTTTTTGACTTCCCCGTCCAACAAGTCGGGAAGGGCGGATGGTAGCGGTGTGGCGCCGCGCATATCGGCGCGGATGCCGTAGCCATCGCCAACCACGTTGGAAGCACCGCCGTTGGCACCCAGATTGCCTAGGCGGTCTGCGACAGGCTGAGCCATCAGGGGGCGCTCATGCGCCTCGGTGGAGATGAGCCGCATGACCAATTCGGAGAGGGCTGGTGGAACCCCCATGCGCAATTCGGGAGGAGTGCGCGGCTTGCGGGCCCGTTGTTGCTCTCGCAGTTCGGGTGCCTCGGTGGCGGCGTAGGGCATCTCCCCGGTCAGCAGCCAGTAGGCTAAGCAGCCGAGGGCATACAGATCGGCCGAGGCGTCCCATGCGGCCCCGTCGAGCACCTCGGGCGGGGAGAAGGGAATCAGCGAGCGGGAGATTGGCGGGTACTGGCCACCCGAGCACAGGAACGCGCCGCTGAAACCGACCCAGGGAAATTGCGCAGATTTTCCATCAAGAGGAGCCCAAATATCTTCTGGAAGGATGGGGCCTGCCAGAATTTTGCCCTGATGAAAAAAAGAAAGTGCCAAGGAGGCCATGCGGATGACCTGGATCGCCTGAGGGATGGGGGCGCGGCCGTTTTTGGCAATCTGTTCCGTCAGCCAAACGCCTGGGTGGAGTCGTCCCTGCGCCCATGGAACGCTGCCCTCGGCCCGACTCGCAAGGAACTGGACGGTTTCAGGGGGGGCCCCATCCCTGGATCGCGCAGCGAAAAGGTTGGACAGGATCGCGGCGGGATCGGCATGGAATGCCATCCAATCCTTACCAGGAATAAGGGCCGCCAGCAGGTGGGCCTGCGCGGCGTCCCGGGCGCGGAAGAGCCTTGTGGAACCCAAGATGCCGGCACGGGACCCGGCAGGATCTAGATTTTCCGTCGGACCCAGAACCTCGATCAAATCAGCGGGCAGGTCGATCAGTAACCCTGTCTGCGGCGGATTCGGTTGAGAAGAAGGCATGATGGACACCCCCAGGTTGGAGTGTTCCCGCACCGAAGCGGAGCGGGTGGTAGGGCGGGACCTGGCGGTTGAAGGCCAGGAAAGCATATTTTCTTACGACAACCGGTTTGAAAACAATGAGAATTTTGGAACGGATCCACTTTTTGCGGATCCGGTTCTTCGAAATAGGTTAAAAATTGGAATTATCGTTTCCACCACCCTGAAAGTGCGCCGTTTTCTATTGCAGTAAAGTTTCATTAGCCCGGAGAAACGGGAAAAAGCAGGACTGCCATCCGGTGATTGCAATTTGGAGACCACGTAAAAATTTTGGGAAGCAAGATGTTCAGTAAAATGGAGCCAAGCGGGAAAACTGACCCTGACGGGATTCGAACCCGTGTCGCAGCCTTGAAAGGGCTGTGTCCTAGGCCACTAGACGACAGGGCCGCCTGGAGCAGATAGATCAAAAATAGAGGCCAACGGGGCAGTTCGTCAAGTTGTGCCGGGGATTTGGCGGAAAAAGGTCCTGGCATGAGTCGAAAAACCGGTCACTTCGTTTTTTCCGGGACAGAGTCCCTGCCTAGCGACTAGCAGTCGATGGCGGCGGCGGGTTCACGCCAATCATTCCCGGAAACGGTAACCGACACCACGGACGGTTTCCACCAGCGAGTCGTCCTCGAGTTTGCGGCGCAGTGTCTTGATGTGGACATCGATGGTGCGTTCCAGAACCACGGCACCGTCGCCGATGGAGGCTTCCATCAGGTGGCGGCGGGTGAACGCCCTGCCGGGCTGTGCCGTCAGGCATTGCAACAGCCGGAATTCAGTCGGGGTGAGGTCGAGTTCGCGTCCATTCATAAAAGCTTTGTGCCGAACCTGGTCGATGCGGATGGGGCCGGCATGGAGCGGACGCTCGGTCATGGCGACGGGTTCGCCCTCGGCCTTGCGACGCTTGAGTGCCTTGATGCGCTCGAGTAAAACCTTCACGCTAAACGGCTTGGTGACGTAGTCATCCGCCCCCGCTTCGAGCCCCATCACCACGTCGATGGGGTCCGACCGCGCGGACATGAGGATCACCGGAATCTGCGA
>DKBS01000153.1:0-342 GCA_002451275.1 Planctomycetaceae bacterium UBA6894
TCGCCTCACTGGTGCCGCGTTCAGCCCCGGGGATTTTTTTGACTACCCAGGAGGACGTCAATGGTGACCAGCAGACAAACCTGGAATTCACGGACATTACCATTAATATCCCTCAAATTGGCATGAACTCCTGGGGCCTCAGCGAAATTGAATTTTCAGTCAAAAAGACCGGGGAAACCACCACCTGGAGCGGCAAGGGGGGGATTCGGATTGGCAAAAACATTATTGAAGGCACATTAGCCTTCAAGTCCACACAGGATCAATCAACCGGCCAAACCACCGTCAAACTGGACGGCCTCACCCTGGGTTGGCGCGCGGACCCCCTCAGCACAACATTTGACG
>DKBS01000153.1:587-4774 GCA_002451275.1 Planctomycetaceae bacterium UBA6894
GACCCCCTCAGCACAACATTTGACGGTATCCCTCTCGGACCGTACCCGATTTACCTCGTTTCCGTTTCTGCGGGTGTGCAAAACATTCAGACTCCCGAAAATATGGCCATTGTCGGCACCTTTGAAATCGGATTTGGCAAGAAAATCCCCTGGTGGGTAAAAGTTGGCGAAACAAGAGATGTTGCGTGGGTTTACCCTGCCCTGGTGGCCGGCAAGATGGTATTCAACCTCAACCCCTTCAAGATAACGGGCACTGTCAATGCTTATTTTGGGGCTACAGCGGACCCATTGCAGGGCGCGGCCTCTGGCGCCGGATGGCTACCCCTCCTGGGCAAAGGTACCGGCAACCTGGTGATCGATCCGGGAAATAATATTTACCAGGTCGATGTCACCTTCAGCATGATGCAGTTGATCAGCGGTCAGGTGATTCTCTCGTACAAGAACGGCGACCTGCTGCTGTATGGCAATGTGGCCGTGAAGGCCACCCCCAATGGCAGGTGGGACTTTTGGCCGGTCAACCGCATCGATATCAGCGGTACGGGGATGTACCTCGTCAACGACAAGAACAAGCTCTTCGCCGCATGGGCCCAATTGAAAATACTCGGCTGGAACCAGACGGTAGGCGTGGGATACGACTGGATCAAGGATGAGACCATCTGGATCACCTCCACCAACAAGGCCAATGAACTGATCGCCCTGAAGGACGCCTTCGTCAATGGAAGCCCCTTCAAATACAGCCAAAACCAGACTGTGACTATCCCGGCGGATTCCACCGCGCTGCAGTCCTCCCGCTACACGGTCACCGTGCCATTCGTGACCACTGCGATCGCGTCGGGCGGCACCACCTATGCCAGCGCCCTGCAGAAGTCGGACATCCAGGTCACCGTTCCTTCCATCAAGGACGGGACGACGGACCTCATGAGCCAGGTCTCCTACACCAGCCGGGTGGAATTGGGCACACCCGACAGCAAGGGTTACACGCTGGGTTCGATCATCGTTGACATTTTCCCCAACACCTCCTCCAAGCTGGACTTTGCGAAGACATTCGCGGCACTGGGCATCAAGAGCCCCACCGTTCAGGTCAATGTGGGGTTGAAGCAGAACTCCATGTTCTACCTGCCAAGCTCCACCCCCGCCGACTACCAGCCGTTTTTGGACAAGATCACTGCAAAGCCCGATGACTTCCTGACCGGGGTGGACAACTCGCAGGGCGTGAACCGCTACGCCAATGCCAAGTGGGACAGCTCGAAAAAAGTCTCTGTCGGGACCAGCGAATTCCAGATTGGCCCGACCAGCCTCGACCATTTCACCGTGGCGAATCCCACCGTGACCGTCACCAGCGGCCAACTGGTGACGAGCGAGGCCAACTCCTACACCAACACCACCCAATTCACCTATACCGCCAACGCCTCGGCGCAGACCCGCGACAATGGCACCGTCTCGATGCTGGTGGCCGAGGAGGCCGACATCGCGGCCAGCCGCTGGGTGCTCCAGCGCACCGGCGAATGGTCCAGCGGGGTCGGCGGCAATACCAGTCACAGCTATTCCGCCGACGCCTGGGTGGTCGAGAAGAATAGCTTCGACCAGTTCGACATCAAGAACCAGAAGGTGGAGACCCCCTTCGCCGGTACCGTGGGCGCCGAGGTGCTGTTCTTCAACAGTGACAAGGTCTCCCAGGTGGGCGTGGTGCAGTCGGTGGGCACCTCCGTCACCATCCTTGCGGGCGGCACCACCGTCTCCGTGGCGCCCGACCAGGTGAAAGCCCTCTGGGCGCAGAAGGCGAAGGTTAAGCTGCTGTCGAAGTCGGGTGGCGGTGCCGTCGGCGATGTCTTCACCGCCACGCTCATCCCCACCGGCTTCGCCCAGAAGCAGCAACCCCAAGACGCTACCAGCAAGGCCTACAACTACTACGAGGCATTCAGCGCCGGTGAGGCCGTCAAGCTGGGGCAAATGCCGGCCCTCGCCGCCGGGTCCATCACCGCCACCATGCTAAAACTGCCCACACTGCCAAACTATGTGGGCGGAATGGAGGCCGCGGAGGGGTCCGTCAACGGCAGCACCTATTACCCGGTGGATGCCAGCGCCAAGCTGACCACGCTGCGTCCAGGCATTGCCCCCACACTCGCCAACGCCGACGGCACCCTGAGGGATGCCACGGCCAACCTCACGCTGAAAGACTTCCAGGGGGGCACCGGCAGCGTCACCTGGAGCGAGCAGGGGATGTCCCCCACGCCCAAGTGGGCCTACTTCCAGATCAACGACAGCATCAACCCGGCTTCCTTCAGCGGCTTTTACCGCTTTGTCCCCTCGGTGCAACTGACCGGCAAGGCCCTGGTTACCGACAACATCAGCCCGGCCATCCCCTATGCAGGGCTGACCGTCTACCTCGACACCAACAACAACGGTGTGTTCGACCTGCCTGAGGGTTTCAACGACGCCAACGGCAACGGCGTACTCGACACCGGCGAGACCTTCACCGACACCAACAAAAACGGTGTCCGGGACACGCTCGAGGAGCCGTATACCCTGACCAACCAGGCTGGCGAGTATTACTTCTTCGATGTGGCTGCCGGCAGCCACCAGGTCGGCTTCGAACTGCCACAAAACCGCCTGCCGGTCTCGGGCACTTCCATCCTGACAGTGGTTCGGGGCAGCGAAGCCGTCACCACCGTGCCCGACTTCAGCGCCAAATACTCCAACCCCACGCTGATCGGCCAGTTGTTCGTCGACGCCAACCAGAACAACAAGCGCGACGCCGATGAGCGCGGCGCCGCCGGCGCCAAGTTGCTGGTACTGGACAAGGATGGCAAGGCCGTCACCTCGCCGGACGGCCAACCGCTGGTCGTGGTGACCGATGACGAGGGCAACTACTCCATCACGCTGTGGGAAGAGTACGGAACCGATGTGAAGCTGAAGCTGGAGGGCACCGCCGACGACGGCAAGACCACCATCGGCGCCACGAAGGAGGGCGAGGACTCCAAGCTCTTCACCGGCATCGACTACGCCAAGCCGGCCGCCTTCACGCACGATTTCGCGGTGCAGGCCTCCTACGAGTTCAAACCCGACCCCAACGCCTCCCTGCTGGAGAATGTCACCGGCTACCTGATGCTCTTCCTGCAGGGCAAATACACCGGGGTCAACTTCCGCACCTCCGGGTTCCAGTTCCTGGTGGAACGGTTCAAGATGCTGCCCTTCGAGGAGAACGCGCAGGGGGTTGAGAACGCCAAGGGCAAGGCGATCTTCGGCGGGCAGACGCTCAGCTTCGAGTTCGTCGGCCCGCGGGGCCTCGTGGCCAACGGGATGAAGCTGCTGGAAGTGAATCTGAAGCTGTCGGGTGACTTCAACATCTTCGGCGCCAAGCTGAACCTGAACAATCTCACCGGCCGGTTCGTGGCCGGCGATCCGGCCAAGGGCACCTCGGACAGCTTCCAGTTGACCGGCGCCACCACGCTGGACATCGGTGGCAACAAGGTCACCGCCGAGCTGCTGGACAGCGGTCTGGTCCTCTCCGACAGGGGCGTCGAATCGCTCGACCTCAAGTTCACCGGTTCGCTGCGGATCTCCGGCCAGGATGTGGATCTGGGCTCCCTGAAGGCCGTGTATGACCGCGTTGCCGACAAGCTGACCCTGTCGGGCGACACCAAGCTCCTGACGCTGGGCTCCGAGGCCGACGGCACCTCCTTCCGCCTGAAGGGCGCGCTGATCGAGATCACCGGGGGCAAGGTGACCACGCTGCAGGCCACCGTCGAGGGCGCGATGGACATCGCGGGGGCCAAGTTCAGCCTCGATTCCCTCACCTTCGCCTACCTCGCCGCGGCCAACACCTTCCGGCTGACCGGCAACTCCACTGTCGATTTTGCGGGGAATGTTTTCACCGTGTCGCTGCCGGAGCCAGGCGCCGAGTTCTCCCATTCGGGCACCCGCATCAAGGGCCAGGTTACCGGCAGCGCCAAGCTCGGAACCAAGGCCTCTCCCGTCACCCTGTCGCTGGACAACCTGGACCTGGATTACATCGACAGCTCCCTGCGGATCGCCGGCAAGACCAGCGTGACGGTCAACAAGACCCAGATCGGTCTGGCGGAGGGCGACCTCCGCTTCAAGGACGGCCATTTCCAGAGCCTGACAGCCAACGCCAACGGCGAGTTCACGGTGGGCGGCGCCTTGGTGACGCTGGGCACGGGCAACCG
>DKBS01000153.1:5082-6406 GCA_002451275.1 Planctomycetaceae bacterium UBA6894
GTGTCGCTGGCACCCGCTGCCGGCGCCAAGGGCGAGAACGCCAGGAACAAGAAACTTCTGGGCGTGAGCGGCTCGATCACGCTGGTGGACGGTGAGGTGTCGGCCATCGCCGCCACCGTCAGCACCGGCTCGCTGACCATCGCCGGGGCGCCCCTGCAGATCCAGTCGATGGGCTTCGCCTACGATGGTGCCGCCGACCGCTATGCCATCTCCGGCTCCGGCTCCCTCGAGCTGTTTGGCGGCACGGTGACTGCCGCTTTCCCCGCCCCAGGCATCGTCTGGAAGCATGGTTCGTTCGACTCGCTCAGCTTCAAGCTGTCGGGCGAGTTGCCGCTGCAGAAGGACAAGACCGGCAAGGCGGCCATCGCATTGAAGGTCGAGGACCTCGCCGCCATGTACTCAGACGCTGACCGGGAGGCCAGCCTCACCCTCACCGGCAGGACCAGCATCCGAGCTGGAAGGACCTTCGGCAAACTGGAAACTGACAGTGAAGGTCTCGTTATCGCCGACAACCACCTGCGCAACTTCTCCGCGTTCCTGACGCTGAACCTGGGCTTTGGCGGTGAGGCGTACACCGACACCAACCAGAACCTGAAGTGGGACACCGGCGAGCCCTTCACCGACGCCAACGCCAACACCAAATACGATGGCGGCCTTTCCCTGGATGTCACCAAGGCCGGACTGTCCTACGCCGCCCCCACGGCGGACTCCGGCTCCCGCCTGCTTCTGGCCGGCAAGGCCGTCCTCGATTTCGACGGCACCGGTCCAGGCAAGGAGGGTGTGACCATCGACCTGCCCAACCCCGGCATCGAGCTGGTGGATGGTGAGGTGGAGAACTTCTCGGCGGCGATCACAGCCGCGTTCGACCTCAAGTCGCTGAACTTCAAACCGTCTGGCGCGGCGGGCGCCCGCTACCAGCGGGCCAAAGCCCAGCTCGACATGTTCGGCGGCATGAACATCAAGGTGGGCACGAACGAGTTCGGCTTCGCGCTCGGCACCAGCTTCGACAATCCTGGCATCCGCCTCGAAAACGGAGCCATCACCTACGCCAGCGCGGCGCTGACCAGCAGCTTTGGCGTGGGCGCCCTGAAGTTCGAGTCGGCGGGAGCGGGCTTCACCTACGACGGTGCCAAGGAAGCCTGGGGCATCTACGGCGGCGTCAAGCTGACCAATGTCTTCTCGGTCGGGCTGTCTGTGGGCACCCAGAAGGCACCCGGCCTGCTGATCCGGGACAATGACTGGGAGATCAAGAATCTCACGCTGAACCTGGAGAAGATCTCCCTGGGCTCGTTCGGCATCAACGAGGCCAAGCTGACCATCAACC
>DKBS01000115.1 GCA_002451275.1 Planctomycetaceae bacterium UBA6894
AGAATAGGGTGAGAAGTTTGGATGAAGGGATTTTTGGTATAAAAAAGTTTTACATTTTGTCAGATTCAGAAGCTGGAATGATTTTCTGGCTCCCCTTTTCCGGGGTGCCCATCCCCACCAGAAAAATCAAACCGGCACCCACCACCAAAAACACATCGGCCACGTTGAAAACTGGCCAGTCAAACAGGTAATTCCAGTGCAGAAAGTCCCGCACCCCGTTGAACCGAACCCGATCGATCAGGTTCCCCACAGCTCCACCGGCCACCAATCCCAGCGCCACGGTCAGCGGCCAATTCGGGCGGTTCGGCCAGAGTGTCACAAAAATGCCCAAGGCCACCGCCACCAGCAGGCTCACCAGGGCGAACAGGGCGTTGGCCACCCCACGCCAGGCTGTGCCCCCCATCCCAAACAGGGCTCCCTGATTCACATGAGGGATCTGCCTGCCGTTTTCATCCAAGGTGTAGGCGATATGCAGGTGAAAACCGGGCGGGACGGTCTGCCCACCGTCTAAATCCACCTGATCAGAGGCCTGCCAAAGGGTCTGGTGGGCTCCTAAATACTGCCCCGGCATGGGTTTGAGATTGCCGGGCAGGGTGGCGAAAATCCATTCCTTGGAGGCTTGGTCCACCAGGCAGGAGGTGACCGCCAACAGCCAGAATGCCAGGATTTTGTGTTTGCTAGCCGCCACCGTCCACCCTCTCAGCACGGTTCACAAGACCGGCATCGTACCTGCCAAGGCGGGCCCGGCTGAATGGCAATCAGTGTTATGCGAGAGAATAAAGCGGCGTCATCACCCGCCCGCGGTTCAGGAAGATCGGACGGTTCTGGGAGTCCGTGATCTCAGTTTCTGGATCAATCCCCAAGGCATGGTAGACCGTGGCCCCGACATCGTAGGGGGTGAACGGGGGTGTCACCGGGTAGGCCGCCTTGCTGTCTGACTTGCCGATCACCTGGCCGCCTTTCACCCCGGCCCCCGCAAAAAGTGCCGAGTACACCGCAGCCCAGTGGTCCCGCCCGGGAATCTTTTCACCAGGCAGCGTGGAGACCCGCGGGGTGCGCCCGAACTCCCCGGACACCACCACCAGTGTGTTGTCGATCATTCCCTCGGCGATCAGATCATCCATCAGGCCGGCCAGTGCCCGGTCCAGTTCAGGCAGCAATCGGTTTTTCATCCGGCCCCAGTTGTCCACATGGGTGTCCCAGCTTTGCACGATCCCCATATTCGCCTGAATCATCGGAACCCCGGCCTGCGCCAGCCGCTTGGCCAGCAGCAGGGTCTGGCCAAACTGCGAGCGCCCGTAGCGGTCGCGGTTGCGTTCCGGTTCATTCTGGATCCGGAAAGCTGCCGCCACCTTGTCGCTGGTCAGCATCCGCAGTGCCGCGTCCTGGTGAGCCTTGGCCGGGTTTTCACTGCTGTCCAGCGCGTCCAGCAGGCTTTTGCGCCCGCCCAGCCGTTCCGATGTGGTGCCCTCCGCCAAGGCGAGAGTATCCATGCGGAACGATGGACTGTTCGGATCCTGAGTGACCAGCAAAGGATCAAAGCGCGGTCCCAAAAATCCGGCATGCTGTCCAGGCCAGGTCAAAGGTCCCTCTATCAGCGCATGGGGCAGCGTCACACCCGAGGGCACCCCGTCCAGCCGCGGCCGTGCCACGGCGAGACCGGCCGCATAGCAAGGCCAATCCCTTCGCGACAAAACATTGTCCAGGTCGCTGCCTCGCTCCACCGGCATGGGGGAGCCGGTGAGGATGCGGTGGGTCGCTGGCAGATGCCCGTTGTGCTCGTGCGACATGCTGCGCACCAGCGCCCAGTGCTTCATGCGCTGGGCCAGAAGGGGCAAATGCTCGCAAAAACGAACACCCGGAAGGGTGGTGGGAATCGTCCCGAATTCCCCGCGGATCTCCGCCGGAGCATCCGGTTTCGGGTCAAAGGAGTCCAGTTGGCTGCAACCGCCAGTCAGAAGCACCAGAATCACCGATTTGTTGCCGGGATTGGGCGCCCCATGGGCAAGCCGGCCAAGTTGGGGCAGGGTCGCACCCAGATACGCGCTTCCACCCAGTTGCAAAAAGCTTCGCCTCGAGAAGGCGGCATGGGGCGCTGTGATCATCGTCCCGGCTCCCAACAGGTTGGTGTGGCGAAGAATTCTCACCTTGGTAGGATTATCCAGTTTACTCCATTCGCCGGGTGCTCCACCAGTCCAGCCACAGCTCTAATGCTTTGCCTTGCGTCTCGGCGGTGGTCCCCGGCTTCGCAACATCTTTCCCCGCCAAGCCCACCAGATCAGCGTGGAGCCCCTCCCGAACCTGCGCCACCGGGTCCTTCAGCAGCACCATGGCATCCACGGTTTTCGGATCCTGCAACTGCACGAGACGCCGGGCGGCCTGCAGCCGGACGGGCGCGGATTCATGCCGCAACAATTCAGCCGCCTGCCGGCCATCCCTGCCGCCCATCCAGATCCCCAGAAGCCGGCTCCCCTCCTGTTTCAACGAGGGGTAAACCGAACTGGCCAATTGGCCCAGCCCGTCCGCCGCTGCCGTTTCCTTTCGCTCGGTCAATTCTTTGCCCAATGCAACCAGAATCTTTTCCTGCCGCTCAGTCCTGATCCTGCGGTTCAGGTCATCGATACTCAGCCGTGCCAGGGGATTGGCCGGCTTCCTGGGTTGGGTGCCCAGCCGGTCCAGGTCAGCCTGCCGCCGGGTCAGTCCCACGCGCAGGTCGGTCAAAAGCCCCCGGTAGCGCGTCGAGTCGATCGCGGTGATCTCGTCGCGCGCGAATTCCAGCAGTTCCCGGTCATCACTTCTTCCCAGCAGCAATCGCAGTTTCTTGGCGATCACGGTCACTGGACACGAGTGCTCCAACTCCGCCGCTTTTCGCAGTCCGCGCAATAGCGCCGGAATCGCCTCGTTGCCCAGTTGTTGAAATTCTTCCAGCGCCCGGGTTCCAGCGGCGCCACCGAGCTTGCCGGTGTCGTACCGCATGAACCGGTCGATGATGCCATCCAGCCGCGCCTCCTCCTCATCCGTCAGGGCGGGCAGGCTCGGAGCAATCGGTGCATTGGGTTTGGTTCCGGGCTGGTCCTGCGCCCAAGCCAGATGCAATACAGCCACCCAGACCTGGCAGAAGAGCGTCATGTCGCGTCTCCCTCCCTGCCCAAGTCTACGGTGGAAAGGCCATGCGGTTCTACCGCACCGGCCGGGGTTCCGGCTGGTTGCGCCGAAATCCGGAGAGCATCACCGCCTCAGCGGCCAGTCGTCCCGACCGCAGCGCTCCATCAATCGATGCCGTCGTGCGGTGGTCGCCCGCCACAAAGACTTGTGACGGCAAAACCACAGGCCTGTCCGCGGGCTCCAGCCAGCCGGGGGGCTGAGCCGGCAAGGCGTGACGGATACGGTGGATGCGCAGCAAATGCCAGGCTTCCACCTGGGAGCCAAACCAGCGGGTCATCTGGACCAGCACCTGTTTTAGCAGCGCTTCATCAGGCACAAGCGCCGCGGGCTCAATCACATTGCAGGCGATCAGATGGCAGGCCTTGGGGGCATACTCCTGGGATACCATGCTTGGCACCGCCAGATGGTTGACAGGTCCCTCACCCTCGCCGTCCAGGGCGATGATCGGTCGGTTCAGCGGTGACTTGTTGGTCGCGAAATGCAGCGTGGTCGTTGCCCGCGTCTTCACCGGAGGCAAGCCCAGCAGTTTGCTGGCCGCTGGGCCGTCCACCGCCACCACCACGGCGCGGGCACCCACCACACGCCCGTCCGCAAGCTTCACCTGGTCGGGGTGCACCTGCGCCACCGGCGTGTTGAAAAAGAGCGCGTGGCGCGGCAGCCCCAACCGAAGCTGCAGCGGGATCATCATCATCCCCTTGGCCGGGATGGCCACATCCCCCTGGCCGAACATGCGGAACATGAAGTCGAACATCCGCCGCGAGGTGTTCAGTTCCGGATCCAGGAACACCCCCCGGTAAAACGGTTTGAAAAAACCGTCGATGAAGTCCCTGGAAAAGCCGAATTCCTCCAGCCGCCGCCGGGTTGGGACATCCTGCCTGGCAAACAGGGATTCCACCGATCCCCGTCCCACATCCGACTGCAGGTGGGCCAGCAGCATGCGGTCTTTGATGGTGCCGATGCGCGCGGCCAATGTTGCGGGGGCGCTCCAGGGCTTGCGCCAGGGGTCCGCCAGCAGATGCCATTCCCCGTTTCGGAAAATTTCCGCCCCGGGATAAAACTTGTGCAGGTGCAGGGAAGGGTAGTGCAGCGCGTGCTTGGCCTCAGGGTAGGCCGTGTGCAGCACCTGGAACCCAAAATCCAGCCTGTAGTCATCCACTACCTCGGTGGCGACCCGCCCGCCCGAGTCATTCCCCGCTTCAAATAGCAGGAACGGCACGTGGTTCTTGTGCAGCACCCGGGCGCAATTCAGCCCGGCCAACCCGCCCCCGACGATGACGACCGGTAGCACGATTCCGTCTCCCTGGCTCAAGTGCGGCCGACCGCGTCCGGTCAGTCGCTGAAGTCGCGAACGCGCAGGGACCGCACGCCCAACCGTGTCGCGAAACGCGCTTTTTGCCGAATCGAAAGTTCGCTGGTGTAGCGTGACTTCGTCGCCGCCAGCCAGCGCACCGGTCTGGCTGTGTATTCGGTCACCACGCGCACCAGGATCGGAGTCGGCTGCGCCAGGATGTGCGCCACCGTCGCCGGCAGGTCGTCCCCCGGCCCCACTTCACGGTACTCCACGCCATAACCCCGCGCCAAAGCCTCGTAGTCGAGTTTGGCCAGATGCGTGGCGGTGGTGCGGTCATAGGCCGCGTTTTGCAGTAGCTGCATATAATGGTAGGCGTGGTCGTCCAGGATGAAGAACTTCACCGGCAACCCCTCACGGGCCGCAGTGCTGATCTCCTGGCCAGCCATCAAAAAACACCCGTCACCGGTCAGCGTGAAGACTTGCCGGTCCGGATGGATCCGCTGCGCGCCGATTGCCGCGGGGATCGACCAACCCATCCCCTGGTTGTCGGTCGGGTTGAAATAGGTGCGCGGCAGTTTCACGGTGAAGGCTTCCGCCGCCCAGTGCTCGCTCACGGTCACATCCACAAAGACCAGCGAGTCGCACCGGCGCGCCTCGTTCATCGCCAAAATCAGGTGCATGGGGTCCACCCCGCAGGCACCCTTCTTGGGATGGGCGTAGCTGGCCTGGTGTTCGGCCGATTGGCGGGCCCTCGCCCCCTCGATCTGCCGCTTCAGGTTCACATTTTCACAGCGGGTCAACCGTTCAGATTCGCCCAGCAGGGCTCCCAGAAACAACCCGCTGTCCGCGTGCACTCCCACGGTTGTGGGCACCACCCGGTCCAGATTGTCTTCGCATGCGTCCACGTGAATCAACACGGGCTTCTGCGGAATCGAGTAAAAGCCGGTCGAAACCTCGCTGTACCGCACGCCGATGGCCAGCACCGTGTCCACGCCGGCGAATACCTCCTCGGCCACCATGGTGCCCGCTGGCCCGTAGCCCCAGCCCACTGCCAGCGGATGCGACTCGTCAATCACACCCTTGCCCGACACGCTGGTCGCCACCGGCGCTTGCAGCATCTCGGCCACTTCCGTCAATAGCCCGCCATGGTCCATGCAGCCCAGGCCGGCGTAGATGCCGATCCGTCGGGTCTTGCATTCCAGCAGTTCCACCGCTCGGGCGAAGCCGTCGTCGCTCCAGAATCGCCGCGGTCCGCCCTCGGGGGGCGCGTTGAAATGCGCGCTGTCAATCAGCAGGGTGTAGGGCACCATCACGGCCACCGGGCCGGGTTCACCCTCCTGGCTGATCCGGAAGGCCTCATGGATCACATGCGGAATCTCCTCCAC
>DKBS01000185.1 GCA_002451275.1 Planctomycetaceae bacterium UBA6894
GAAGACCATGACTCACGGAGGCACCAGGAATTCTCCTTCCCTTTCCTCCAACTGCCAGGCCGCATAGCCCAGCGCCTCGCTCATATCTTCATGTTCAAGGTACGGGTAGGCCTTCAGGATTCGTTCACGGGACTCGCCCGAGGCCAGGAGACCGAGCACGGTTCCGACCGTCACGCGCAAGCTGCGAATGCAGGGTTTGCCCCCCATCACCAGGGGATTGTGGGTGATCCGGGTGAACCGAATGGAAGGGTTCCAGAGGCCAAAGGATTCAAGAATAACGGGTGCTACTTAACGTATCGCACCCAAACATTTGGCGATGATGTCGTTGACGGAGGTTGAGCGGCCATCGCAATGGCTTTCCGTGACCGGGAATCGGGGAACCGACGGCTGCGATGCGGTAGGCCGCGAGCATTGAGGTGCCCAGTTTTGGCCGTACCCGGGGGACACCGGTTCCAAAACCAGGTTTTTGCACACCGTTGCCGCCGGGTCCCCGGTCAGTCCTTCCTCAAAAAGACATCCGTCTTGGAGAAAACCTCGAAACTCGAGGCCGGCTTGCCGAAGTTCACGGCCAAGACATCGGCGGGTTGCCCGGCCAGCCATTGGGAGAGATCCACGGTCTCGTAGACCCCCGAATCGAAGACGATCGGGATGCGGGCCTCCTACGTGCCGGTGTTTTCCAGCGAGTGGCCGTAGCTCTGGGGGATGTAGCCCGCATCCCCGCAGTTGAGGGTCGCCTGGCGGTAGCGGACCCGGGGCCAATGGAAATAAGCCCACGGTGGAAAGGCGGGCCTTGCGTGGAAATCCTATTGGGAAAGAGTATGCCGGATGAAATTTTTTTGAGGATTTGCCTGACTGGGACAACGGTTTGAGGCAGCAACTGGGCCAATCAGACCCGACCGGGTCCTGTGCCCCCAAACCGAAAACCGGCTTGGAGCGGCATGGTTCCGGCCTTCGGGCAAAGTACTTTAGGACTGCCTTACTTCCCGAATAAAGTCGTTTGCTCGATTTCTGGTGTACTTACCGAATTGCCAGTGACCTAATTAATTCTCTTTGTCGTTTCACTACGAGGGACGCAACATCCTATGTCGGATGATTCCAGCAGCGGCAAGCAACCGCGAACCCGCGAACGCCTTGGCATGCTACTACGTGAGGATGGGAACGTTTTGTCTGTCGCAAGCGTAGCAAGGATTCTGGGAACCGGCAGTGAAAAAGCAGCCAAATCGCTGGCACGTTGGTGTAATCAGGGCTGGTTGAGCCGGATCAAGCGCGGTGTCTATGTTCTTGTGCCGATTGAAGCGATGGGAACGCAACAGGCCATCGAGGAAGCTTGGGTCATTATCCCTGATCTCTTCGGTCCGGCCTATGTCGGGGGATGGCCGGCGGCGGAGCACTGGGACTTGACCGAGCAAATTATCAGAGACATCTGCGTCTTCGCTGCGCGCGCTGTGCCAAAGCGCCATCACTCAGGATCGCTCACTAACCAACCGGGCAAGCGTTTCCCGGCATCCCGCGGCGATCTCTCGAAAGCCCTGGCTGAGTCCCGGCTCTTCGGAGAGAAGCGACCAGTATCCCAGCGCGTGACCCGCAACTTCGTGCCACAGGTGCAGGTTCAAGGCGGTGGGTGGGCGTGGGGCAAACGGCCTGGTGACCAAGGTGGCCCCCGCCGGGGCGAAGGCCATCGGCAGCATGTCGTAGACGGGTGCCAGGGTCAGTTGCATTTCCTTGGCTTCCTCGGCAAGGAACGTCAGGTTGCCGAAGTGCCTGTCCGTGTTCCCGATGAGGTCGCCGAAGGTATCCAGCCAAATCAACCGGTTGGCATCCGCAGCGCCCATGCTCAGGGATGACTCGTCCAGGATGCGTCTGCCCGCCCGGCTCCAACTGTCGAGAGTGTCGCCGAGGAAATGGTTGTTGATCGAAAAGAGCGAAATCACCCCGCGACGCCCCTGACTGCCAATCCGGTCAAACCGGTCCACCTCCAAAAACCGAATCCCGTCGAGGTCAAACCACTCCGACCTGGGCGCGGGTATGCCGATTCCCCGCAGCGTCTCCAGGGCGAGGTGCTCGCACAGGAGCAGGTCCCGCCATCTGTCCGCCGCGGCACCATCGCCGCCCGCGAACTTGACGAGCACATGACCTCCCCCGGAATAGACGGCGAACTTGGGATGTTCGCCGCCGGCCGAGGAGCCAGGTTGACCGGCCAATGCCCCCGTGGCGATACCAGGATAATCTGCCCTGGGGTATGAGCGTGGCTTCCCCGCATGGAACCGGTCGAGTGACTCCTCGCCGATAATGAGGTTGCCGACACAGTCCTCGCCGCGCATGGCCAACGCGATCAATTGGTGATCATCATTCCAGTCCACGATGCGCCCTGGTAAACGCAATTCCGGGTAAAGCGCCGGGAAACCGCGCCCGATGTAGCCCTGCGGCCGCATGTCCTCCAGGAAGGGGGGCAGGCCGCTGAAGGATTGGCTGGTCCCGGACTCCCGCTCCAGCCAGTATTCGCCCCCCGCAAGGAAATGCAGGACACCATGCCGGTTCGGGTAGCCACGCTCGTCCACTCGGAAGACGGGCGCATTTCGCCCGAGGCCCGGGATCTCACGGGTCAATGCGTAACAAGTCGCCACGCTCCGGCCGAACCGGCCGACACGAGGTCCTGCCTCGCGCATGAGGCGGGACATCACTGGCTGGGAGATCCCGAGTTCCCTCTGGATCTCCACCCCGCGACGGAGCCCGCCCATCCTTAAAAACCGAATCAGGCGATCGAGCTTTTCCACGGGTCACCACGAATAGCTAAAAGAATAGCTTTTATTTTCCT
>DKBS01000196.1:0-632 GCA_002451275.1 Planctomycetaceae bacterium UBA6894
TCGCCCGCGTAGTAGCGGCCGCCCATGTCCACCCGGTGTTCCACGCGGGTGGACACATAGGTTCCGTCCATCCCGCCGCAGCCGGTGAGGGCGAAGCAGACCCCGGGGGCCACCTGCGGGCAATAGCCCGAGCCGTGCGACTGCAGGCTGCGCCCCACCGCGCCCTCCACCAGGCGGCCCGCGGCCGTGCGCTGCATCTCGTCCAGCATACCGGCGATGGGGGGCACCAGAGCAGGCATGCCCGAGCCGGTTACCCCATCGAGGAACCGGGCCTGCGAGTGGTTGTCCTCTTGCCAGGGGCCGGGGGCCTCGGGCAGGCGGACCGGCTGGTCGGTCTGAACCAGCACCGACGAAACGCCCGATCGGCCCGACAGGGCCATGCCGGCCAACTGGAAATGGCTGTCGCGCACCTCCACCGTGGTGGGGGAGAGCTCCTGGGTGCACCCCCAGGCAGTAAGGCGGGCACCCTCGTTTTTGGTGCCACCGTCCCGCGGGTCGAACGGGATGGTCATCGCCGGCTCGCCCAGCGTGGTGTTGTCGGTCAGCACCAGGATGGCCGCGGGCGGGTGGTACACCTCGCGTTCCTCCACCTGCTCGGTCCAGGGTGCCTCATGCCTCCAGTAGAAGCTGAT
>DKBS01000196.1:1027-3521 GCA_002451275.1 Planctomycetaceae bacterium UBA6894
CGTCCTCGAACAGGCGGGTGCGCTTGGTGAGGCCCAGCCGGTCCAGCGCGGGGCGCAGCAGCAGGGTGTAGTGGTCGAAGTCGTCGTCGCCACGCTCCCGGGTCATCGACCAGAGGATGCCGGTGAGGTACCGGTCGGGGCCGCCGGCCACCTTCGCCAGCACGGTGGCCGGCTGGCCCAGGAGCTGGTCGCACGGGATGACCGTGTCCTTTTTTGCCAGGGCCTGCACGGTGAGGCAGTAGCCCTTGTTCAACTCCTCCCAGCCGGTGAGCCGGGTGGGCAGCAGCGTGTCGGGCGGAAGCGGCAGCGTGATCTGCAGCGGGGAATTTTGCTGGGAGAACTCAGGCACGGGGGATTTCTCCGCTGGGATACCCCGTCAGGATACCCCGGCTTGGGGTGGTTGGAAAGCGGGCATGGGGGATGGATCCGCATCCCTGAATTGAAAGCGGCGTTCTCCCTTTAACCCCTTTGCTAATCCGGGGCCCTTTTGCCGGGGGATCTGGTGCGCCACGGAGAAATTTGCCACAAAACGGGTGGCCTTTTGGCCGGTTTTTGCGACGGCAGTCTGGTCTCTGGTCGAGGCTGAACCCGGGCAACGCCGCGCCCGGCACGCCCATGGAAGTGACCTGTTCTTGATCGATGGCCGGTTGCCTGAACGGATTCATCCGCAACGGAACGGCCGGCCGAATGCGCCGGGGGAGGGGTGGACCCTGCAGGCAGATTTTCCCCCGACACAAACCGCGCAACCGGTCTGGTTGCGCCGAGGAATCAAACCTTTCCCAGTTTGGCCAATTGAAATCCGGGAGGGAGTTGTCAATAATTCATCCACTGTTCTCTTTGGATGCATTCCCCTACTGTTTTTTAGCTTGTGGGGCACAGCAAGGTCTAAATAAAAACAGCAGGTATATCTATTTATATTTGGAGTTGCCTGTGCGGGGCATCTTGGGTTTTCTCAGGCGATTTTCCCAGGATGGTTCCGACCCTGGACGGCACCTTGCACGGGGCCATCGTCTGGCGCTGGAGACACTGGAAAGTCGGCTGACCCCATCGGCGGCCACCGACCTGCAGGTGACCAACCTGTACCGGACACTACTGGAGCGGAAGCCGGAGGCGCCGGCCCTGGCGGCGTGGAGCGGGGCGCTGGAATCGGGCCGGATCACCGTGGGCCAGATGGCGGAGCAGGTCCTGCATTCGCCCGAGTACACCAACCGGGTGGTGACAGGGTCGTACCAGTGGTACCTGGATCGGGTCCCGGATACTGCCGGTCAGGCAGCCCAATCGGGCGCGCTGCAGCGCGGGGTGAGCCACGAGCGGGTGGATGCGGGCATTCTGGGATCCGCCGAGTATTTCACCAAACAGGGCTCGACCAACCCCGGGTTTGTGCAGGGGCTGTACCGCGATGTGCTGGGACGGGAGCCGGACTCCGCGGGGCTGCAGGCGCACCTGGCGTCGCTGGCCAGGGGTGTGTCGCGGACGGATTTGGCCTTCTGTTTTCTGATCTGCGCCGAGCTGGGCACGCAGGTGGCCGGCACGACCTACCAGCAGGTGCTGGGGCGGGACGGATCCCAGCAGGAGCTGGATTACTGGGCCGGGGTGCTGGCCCAGACGGCGAAGCTGCCGTCGGGCGGTGTGACGGCGGTGCTGGCCGGCGTGGCGGGATCGCCCGAGGGTGCAAGCAGCCTGGCCAGGCCGGTGACGCTGGTGGGGTTGCCGGTTGGCAGCGTGCCCGCGGCGGTTCAGGACCTGAAGGCGAAGCCGGTGGACATCGGCACGGTGCGGCTGACCTGGTCAGCCTCCCCCGGCGCCACGAGCTACACCATCCGGGTGGATGATGGCAGGAAGGAAATCCGGCTGGAGAAGGGCACGGAGTGGGATGTGGCCAACCTGAGCCCGACACGCCGGTACACCTTCACCGTGGTGCCGAACAACGCGGCAGGCAGCGGGCCGGAAACGAAAGTTGAATTTGGGGCAATCAGTGTCGGGGTAGATAGAAGCAACCGGGAAGGGCCCATGACCATCGTGGGCGGGGCCTTCTGGGTTGGCCTCAACCTGGATTCCAAGAGTCAGGTTCAACAGGTGGTGTACCAGGGCGGAAAGTGGGAAGCGCGGACACCCATCCAGGTGAAAGGTTTCATCACGGCCATGACCACCGGGCAGGATGGTTCCATCTGGGTGGCCTGTGATGTGCAAACCGGTTTTGTCCAGCAGATTGCCAAGGTAGGCGATAATTGGAAGGCAAACCCTGCGATTGGGGTGAACATCCAACCCTCGGCACTGACAACGGACCTGGATGGATCCATCTGGGTTGCCAGCGCTTATCAAAGCAATGTCATGCGTCTCTCCAATAAGTCCAGTAAGGATGGAATCTGGTCTGTTCAAGGTGCTCCAATCCAGGTCGATAAATCGCCTTCCGCTCTGGCCACCGGACTGGATGGATCAATCTGGGTCGCCAGCAAGGGTAAAAACACTGTCCAACGTATCGCAAACGAAATGG
>DKBS01000022.1:0-737 GCA_002451275.1 Planctomycetaceae bacterium UBA6894
ACCGGGCGGTTCACCCCGGTGTACAGCGAATTTGGCAGCCCGTGGTATGAGTACGAGGGAAGCAGTTGGTACGACCCGGGCAAGCTGAAGCGCGGCATCGACTGGGCGCGGCGGAACCTGGGGGAAACCGTGCCGCAGTATGCCTTCCACCTGCTGGTGGGGCACCACGGCCTTTTTTCCCTGACGCCGGTGTTCGCGCTGGCGGTGCCGGGAACCTGGCTTGCCGCCAAGGAACGGCACCGCGACGCGGGGAGCCGGCTGTTGTGGCAGTACTCTGTGGTGGCGCTGGTGTGCACCGCGGTGGTGGTGGTCTTCTACCTGTACAAGAGTGATAATTACGGTGGCAATTGTTGTTCGGCGCGTTGGCTGCAGTGGCTGACCCCGCTGCTGCTGGTGGCGGGGCTGCCGGCGATAGACCGGCTGACGCGCTCGCGCGCGGGGTTGGCGCTGCTTACACTGCTGGCTTTTTTCTCGATCATTTCGGCGGCCAGCAGCAACTATAGCCCCTGGCGCCGGCCGTGGCTGTATGACCTGTTTGTGTGGGCCGGTTGGCCCGGATACGACTGACCCAGGTACCACCCCGTGGACATGAATCCCCGCCTGATGCCCCACCGTCCACCCCAGCCCGGTCTGGTGATGGCGCTGGTGTGGATGGTGGGCTACTGGACCTTCACGCAACTGCCCGGCGGCGGCATCGCGCTGGTGTGGGCGCTGGTCGCGCTGTTCACCACCCGGGC
>DKBS01000022.1:1051-3294 GCA_002451275.1 Planctomycetaceae bacterium UBA6894
CTGGGGATCGCCCAGGTGCTGGCGGTGATTTACGCGTGGATCCTGCTGCGCAATCTGGTGGGCAAGAACTGGCGGGAGCGGATCGGCCTGGAGGGGCGGGTGCGGCCCGGGCATCTGATCGCCACCCTGCTGCTGGTGCCGGGCATGGTGCTGGCAGCCAATGCGCTGGTGGCCCTGGCCCCCAAACCGGAAATGGATCCAGCCCCAGCCATGGCTGGTCTGCAGGTGGGCCGGCAGGTGCTGGAGGATTTCAGCAAGCTGCTGGCCAGTTGGCCGAGTTGGGCGGCGTTGCTGGTGGTGGCGGTGGGCCCGGCGTTGGCGGAAGAGCTCTTCTGCCGGGGTTTTCTGGGACACGGGCTGGTGGGGCGGCACGGGGTGGCCAAGGGGGTGCTGTGGACCAGCATTTTGTTCGGTGTGATGCACCTGGTGCCGGTGCAGGCGGTCTACGCCGCGATGCTGGGCCTGGTGCTGCATGGCCTGCGCCTGGGCACACGGAGCCTGTGGGCACCCATGCTGGCGCACTTTGGCAACAACGCGCTGAGCGTGCTGGGCGCCTGTGACGACAGCCCGATCAAGCAACCGCTGATGGATGTGGACCAGTGGGTTCAGGGCAATCCGCTGATGGCGCTGGCGCTGGGCGGCGGGATTTGCCTGGCGGTGTTGGGGTATGTAGGGGGCGGGCGGTTGCAGGGGGGTAGTCCTGAACTCCGCTAGCCACCGTTTCGGGGGCTGGGTTAGGCTTGGCGGGCTTGGGGAGTTTCGGCCTGCCGGGAATATTGAGTCATGTCGGAATGGAAGCGTTTGTTGCTGGGCCGTTTCTCGGTGTTGTTTGCGCTTTTGTGCTTCAACATTCTGGTGTTGCCGCTGATCAACGATGGCATGAGCGGCGACTACATCGGGCGGGTCTTCTTCAGCCTGCTGTTCATCGAATGCGGCGACATCAGCCGGCGGACCAGCCGGCACTACATCCCTGGTCTGATCCTCGCGGGGCTTGCACTGGGTTTCGGTTGGATGGTCCCCTTCTGGCCGGGGCCGTGGACTTATCTGCTGCAGTATGTCTTCGCTGGCATCCTGATGTTTTTCCAGGCGGTCCGCCTTATGGAGGCGGTGCGGAAAGAGCATCTTGGCAATGAACAGTCGATCGTGGGCGCCCTGTGCGTGTACCTGTTGCTGGGCCTGGCCTGGACCATGGCGTATGCAGGAGTCTGCTGCTTCGAGCCTGGAGCCTTCAGCGTGCGCATTTTTGCCGACGCGGGTGTGGGTGCGGACAACGGGGTGCGCCACGCCAACTTTTCTGAACTGGTGTACTTCAGTTTCACCACGCTCACCACACTGGGCTATGGCGACATTGTGCCCCGCACGCCCATGGCGCGGTCGCTGGCCATCAGCGAGGTGCTGGCCGGCGTGACCTACTTGGCGGTGGTGCTGTCGGTGCTGGTGGGGATGCTGGGCCGCAGGGACCGCCACGGTCACCACCACCAAGTCGCAAGGCATTTGGAACCGGCCCGCGAGCAGTCTTCAGCGCCCGGCCAGGTTTAGCCCCACGGCCCCCTCGTAGGCGGTGAATTCGGCCAGGGTCTCCAGCGTGTCGAAGTCGATGCAGCGGACGAAGCCGGCCTGGGTGAGCGTGCCGGCGAGGATAGAGGCCACCCCACTGGGCGGGCTGGTGCCACGGCCCTTGGTGGCCGCCACCGCCATGCCGCCGGAAAAGGACGGGTCGAACGCATAGAACGAGCGAAGCGTCGCGCCGGTGTTACCATCGATCACCACCACATGGGGCCCGCCTCCGGGCCCAGCCCCAGTGATTACCTCTGCCTGACCATCGGCGTTCAGGTCGCTTGCGGCAAGCGTGAGGCCCCCCATGAATTTGGGTGAATACGCGTAGAATGAACTGACCACCCGAGCCGTGTACCCTTGGAAAACCACCACATGCGGGGCAACGCCCGGCCCTGATGCGGTGACCACATCGGCGTAGCCGTCACCCGTCACATCGCCCGCGGCCACCATCACCCCGCCTAGGTATTGCGGAGCGTAGGCGTAGAAGGAATAGAGCGTCAGGCCGGTGGCTCCCTGAAACAGCACCACATTGGGCGGGGCACCCGGCCCGGCGGCGGCGATCACCTCGTCGCGGCCGTCGCAATCAAGGTCGCCGGTAGCCAGATTGACCCCGCCTAGGTACTGCGGTGCGAAGGCGTAATAGGAGGTTATCTGCCCCAGAGTCACGCCGTCGAACGCCATCACAT
>DKBS01000165.1:0-13614 GCA_002451275.1 Planctomycetaceae bacterium UBA6894
CCGGCGCCGCGCCGGTGCCCGAGGCCCCCGGCGTGACGGCCAGCGCGGCCAAGCCGGCGGACAAGCAACAAATGAAGATGACCTTTGTCAGCTTCCAGAAGAGCATGTTCGGCAGCAACAACCGACAGAACAAAGCCAGCTTCCTGGAGAATGTGCGGGTGCTGAACTTCCCGTCCGATGACCCCAACGCCGAGATCGATATCGACAAGGTGCTGGAGCGGATGCCGCCCGAGGCACTTTACCTGCGCTGTGACAAGCTGGATGTGCTGAGCCACCAGGAGAACGGTGCCACCCACCAGGAGATGCGGGCCCGTGGCCGGGTGGTGGTGCAATCCCGCGAGTTTTCGGGCACGGGCGACCTGGTGACTTATGATGAGGCCAAGGGGCAGGTGATCTTCCACGGGTCGGCCAATGAGCCGGCGGTGCTGTACCGCCAGTTGCGTCCGGGAGCCAAACCCGATGAGGTGAAGGCCAGGAAGATCACCTACAACCGTTCCACCGGCCAGATCCGTATCGATGAGGGCTCATCCCTGGGCGGGAGCTGAGGCCATGACGGCCCGAACCACGCGCGGGTGGCCGCCGCCGTCCTTCAGTACGGTTTCCACCGAGTAACCGGCCCGGCCGAGAACCTCCCGGGCGCCGGTTTCCTGCCCGGCGCCGATCTCCACCAGCAATTTTCCGCCGGGGGCCAGCAGGGGCATTGCCTCCTGCGCCAGACGTTCGATCAGGCGCAGGCCATCGGGCCCGCCATCCAGCGCCAATTTGGGCTCATGGTCGCGCACGCCGGGTTCCAACCCGGCGAGGTCGGCTGTGGGAATGTAGGGCGGGTTGGAAACGATCAGGTCAGGGCGCAGGTCGCTGACCGGCGCCAGCAGATCTCCCTGGCGGAATTCCACGCGTTCGCCAAATCCCAGACGCCTGGCGTTTTCACGCGCCACCGCCAGGGCTTCGGGGCTGATGTCCACAGCCACCATCCGGGCCTTTGGCAGGCGGCTGGCCAGCGCGACCGCCACGCAGCCGGTACCGGTGCCGATGTCCAGAACCAGGGGGGAGGGCAGGGCCTTGGCCAAACGGATCGCCTCGTCCACCAGCAGCTCGGTGTCGGGCCTGGGGATCAGGGTGGCGGGCGTGACGCTGAAATCGAGGGAGTAAAACTCTTTTTTGCCGACGATGTGCGCGACTGGTGCGCCTTCCTGGCGCCGGCGCACCATGTCGCGGAAGCGGGCGCGGCCTGGGGCGTCCACTACTTGGTCGTGGCGCACATACAGTTCGATGCGGCGGATGCCCAGGGCGCTGGCCAGCAGGATTTCCGCCTCCAGACGGGGCGATTCCATGCCCTTTGCCTGGAAGTGACCAGTGGTCCATTCCAGCAGGCGGGCCACGGTCCAGGGGTCGGGCGCGGCGGTCATGGGTCAGGCCTTGGCGCCGCCCAGGCCGGCCTGTTTCAGGCGCTCCTGGCGGTCATGCGCCTTCAGTGGGACGAATACATCCTCCAACTGGCCTTCCATGACCAGATCGAGGTTGTGCAGGGTGAGGCCGATGCGGTGGTCTGTGATGCGGTTCTGGGGGAAGTTGTAGGTGCGGATGCGCTCGTTGCGGTCGCCCGAACCGATGAGGTTGCGCCGCATTTCGGAGCGCTCGTTGTGGAGCTTCTCCCGCTGGTACTCGTATAGGCGGGTGCGCAGGATGCGCATGGCGGTCTCGTAGTTCTTGTGCTGGCTGCGGCCGTCCTGGCATTTGACTTCCAGACCGGTGGGTTTGTGCCAGATGCGGACGGCGCTCTCGGTCTTGTTGACATGCTGACCACCTGCGCCGCCAGCGCGCATGCGCTCCCACTCGATATCCTCATCGCGGATCTCGACCTGGACCTCGTCGGGTTCGGGTAGGACCGCGACGGTCGCCGCGGAGGTGTGGATGCGGCCCTGGGACTCGGTTTTGGGGACGCGCTGGACGCGGTGTCCGCCACTCTCGTGGCGCATGCAGTCCCACATGCCATCGCCTGTGAGGGCGAAGACCACTTCCTTGAAGCCGCCCATCTCACCCTGGCTGAAGGAGATCTCCTCCACCCCCCAGCCCTTGGCGCGGGCGTACATGCTGTACATGCGGAACAGATCGCCGGCAAAGATGGCGGCCTCGTCGCCGCCGGTGCCGGCGCGGATTTCAATGATGCAGCGGTCGAAATCCTCCTCGCCGGAGAGGAGCAGGTCCTCGAGGCGGCGAGTGAGTTCCTCGTGGCGTGGCTTGAGGGTGTCGAGTTCCTCACGGGCCAGTTCGGCCATTTCCTTGTCGCCGGAGGCGGCGAGGGATTCCGCTTCGGCCAGTCCCTTTTCCACCTCGAGGAACTGGAGGTAGGGGGTGACCCGTTTGCTGAGGCTGCCGTGCTCGCGTGACAGCTGGCTGAACTGCTTGCGGTCCGCCACCACGGCCGGATCGGCCAGCAGGGTTTCCACTTCAGCCAGACGGGTTCGCGCGGCCTCGAAAGCTTCACGCATGGTGCGGGGAGGTACCAGTTAGGACAGGAAAGAAGCGGAAAACGATACTAAAATTTATATCTGATGCTAGTTAAAAGCAATACGCGCCCGAGTGACGGGCGCGCATGCGGAAAATGCGGGGGAAACCCGAAATCAATTAGCTTCGGGTGGGGTGGCGGCTTTGCCAGCCCACTTGCCGTACTTCTTCTGGAAGCGCTCGACGCGGCCGGTGGTGTCGACGAACTTCATTTTGCCAGTGAAGAATGGGTGGCAGGAGGAGCAAATTTCAACACCGATGGTCTTGCGGGTGCTGCGGGTGGTGAACTTGGCGCCGCAACCGCAGGTGACGGTAGCTTCAGCGTATTCGGGGTGAATTTTCTTCTTCATGTCTGGTGGATCCCTGAACAGGCGCCGGATATCGGGTAATCGCCTGCTAAATAACTGAATTTCTCCAAAAACCACCATAGCACAATCGGCCAAATCAACAAGCTGGGACCAGTTTTCCCGGTGGGGGGCACCATTTGTCGGGAATTTCCACCAACGAATGGTTGACACCGGTCTTCGCATACCTAAACTAGTTAATAACAGAAAAGTAGCATTGATTTAAATGGTGCTACACATTCTAAATTACCTAGAAGATTTCATTGCGGGACATACAAGCCAGTCCAAGGTTGGCTGATTCATCCTGCTGAATGGATATGGAAGGCATAAAGCCTTAGACCAATCCGACACAGTCCTTTGTGATTTCCCCGGCCAGCTTCTGGTGGTGTGCCAGACGGGCTACCGGATGTTCCCAAGTTGAAAGGTTGCCGCAGATCTGATGCGGATCCTACGAGAGCCCCAGATTTACCTCCTCGGCAAGCAGTCCACCAACCAGGAAGAGGTGGACCGTTTCCTGACCGACCATGGCGTGGCCTGGCAAACCGACACGGAGATTGCCGGGGAGCATCTGGTCGAGGTGGCCGGGCGTGTCTGCTACATGAGTTTCGCAAAGCCCCGTCCGGGCGGCAACCAGGCGTACATCCACCACATCCTGGAGGTGGGTCACGGTTCGGTGCTGGAGCACGCGGTCTGGAACTTCCTGATCACGGGGGTGAGTCGGTCGTTCACGCACGAGCTGGTCCGCCACCGCGCGGGCATGGGGTATTCCCAGCTCAGCCAGCGGTATGTGGACGAGTCTGTCGCGGAGTATGTCGAGCCAGACTGCATCGCGGAGGATCCTGCAGCCCATCAGGTGTTCCTGGACACGGTGCAGGCGGCGCACGACGGCTACCAGAAGCTGGTGGACATTCTGGCGGAGAAGTTCGCGGACGAACCTGATCGCACTTTACGGCGTAAGAAGGCAAGGCAGGCTGCCCGCAGCGTGCTGCCCAACGCCACCGAGACGAAGATTTTCGTCACAGCCAACGCCCGCTCCCTGCGTCATTTCCTGGAGATGCGTGGCAGCCGCCACGCCGAGGACGAGATCCGCAAGGTCGCGGTGGCCATGTTGAAGGTCCTTCAGAAAGAATCTCCCAATCTGTTCGGTGATTACACACTCAGCAAGCTCGAAGACGGCACCTTTGAGATTGACACCCCGTTCCGCAAAGTCTGACGCGGTCGGCCCAGACTGGGCCCGGGTGCCTCTCCCTTTCGTTTCCTCCTGTGCAAGGCAGTTATTCCAAGCATGTATCAAGGCTATTCTGGAACCAGCATGAACCCCAATCCTGGAAAGCGTGGCGGCCAAGGCAGGCCCGGCCCCGGTCGCGGAGGCCCCAGCGGCAGAGCCCGCTACAAGGGTGGGGTAGGTTCGCCCGGTCCGTACCCTTACCACCAGCAGCCCAACCGGAAGGGGCCCAGGCCCCAGGGGCGTTCGGGCCCCCGCTACAACCCCAACGAGGGGTTGCCTGGCACGATGCCTCCGGTGGATCCGGACTTTGATCCCGCGATGAACAGCGACCTGGCCGCGGCCCAGTCGAGCTGGCTCGAGGTGGACGGCATCCTGGAAATGTCGCCCAAGGGGCATGGCTTCCTTCGCTCGATGGAGCGTGGGCTGAAGCCCCTTTCCACCGACCCGTTTGTGTCCCAGCAACTGATTCAGGCGCACAAGCTGCGCGAGGGACTGCACATCCGCGGCGTTGTGCGCCCGGCCCGTGGCCAAGGGCCCCGGCTGGGCAGGATCGACCAGATCGAGAACGCGCCGGCCAACGGGTACAAGCCGCGCGATTTTGAATCGCTCACCGCGGTGGATCCCACCATTGCCATCAAATTGGAGACCGGCCAGGAACCGCTTTCCACCCGGGTGATGGACCTGCTCACGCCGCTGGGGCGGGGACAGAGGGCCCTGATCGTCGCCCCGCCGCGCACCGGCAAGACGGTGCTGCTGCAGCAACTGGCCAAGGCGGTCAGCGCCAACCATCCGGACATGCACCTGATGGTGCTGCTGGTGGACGAGCGGCCCGAGGAAGTGACCGAGGTGCGCCGCACGATCCGCGGCGAGATCTTCGCCAGTTCCAGCGACCTGGACGCATCGAACCATGTGCGTCTGGCCGAGCTGGTGGTGGAGCGCGCCAAGCGTCTGGCCGAGCAGGGCAAGCCGGTCTTCCTGCTGCTGGACAGCCTGACCCGCCTGGCCCGGGCCTACAACAAGAACACGGGCAACAGCGGACGGACCATGTCCGGCGGCGTGGATGTCCGCGCGCTGGAGGTGCCCAAACGCCTGTTCGGTTCGGCCCGCGCCTTCGAGGAGGGCGGCAGCCTGACCGTGGTGGGCACGGCGCTGATCGATACCGGATCGAAAATGGATGAGGTGATCTTCCAGGAGTTGAAGGGCACCGGCAACATGGAGATGGTGCTGGACCGCAAGTTGGCCGACCGCCGCGTGTTTCCCGCCATGGACATCAGCCAGTCGGGCACCCGCAAGGAAGAACGGCTTATTTCGACGGAGTTCCTGCCCCGCATCCATGCGCTGCGCCGCGTGCTGGTGGATATGAAGCCCACCGAGGCGATGGAGAAGTTGGTCAGCCGGATGGCGAAGACCAAGTCGAACACCGAGTTTCTGGAAATGATCAAGTTGAAGTAACCGGGTGGCGTTTCGGCCGTTACGGCCGAAACGCTTCTTTTGGTTCCCCTGATCAACCCCGCGCCTGTGGCGCGGGGTTTTGTTTTTCTTTCAATCCACCTGGTAGACCGAGTGCGGGTCGAGTTCGTGGCGAATTTCATCCACGGGCTCGGCGCGGCCTTTGCCTTTGTAGAGGCGGTCGGGGAAGTTGTAGACGATGGCATCGTGGCCGGTGATGTTCTTGTAAGCGTGGATGACATGGGGGGGGATGATGACGAGCATGGGGTTGTCCACGCCGACGATCTCTTCCTGACGGACCCCGTAGGTGGGTGAGCCTTTGCGCATGTCCCACAGGATGAGGCGGAAGGTGCCTGGGCCGATGAAGCAGAAACAGTCGGACTGGTCGACATGCTCGTGGGGGCCGCGGACCACGCCGGCCTTGGTCATGGATACATAGGACATGGTGACCTGGAAGCCGGGGGGCAGCTCGTCCTCGCGGAACAGTTCGCCCAGCCAGCCGCGGTCGTCGCCGAATTTCTTGAGCGGTTTCCAGAACAGATCGGGGATCTTGCCGGTGGTGAATTGCATCTTGGCCTCGGTGCCTCGGTGTTTTGTTGAATCTAGCTGTTTCGGGGCGGCAGCGTGGCCACCAGCAGGGCACCCGGTCCCTCGGGTTGCCACACGGCCCCGCACGCAGCGGCCGGCAGCACCAGTGTATCGCCAAGGGTTGACCGGTATTTGTGGCCCTGATGCGCCAGCGCGGCGTTGCCGGCGACCTGGATGACCACGCGCAGGGTGCCGGGATCGGGCAGCGGCAGTGGCGTGTCGCCGGCGGCCAGGTCGAGATGGAACTCGGGGCAGCGCACCAGCGGGCGGAGCGTGGAGGGCTGGCCGGGCCTAGGCGGGAAATTGTCGGCACGGATGGGGGCGACGGGGCCCTTGGTCCAGTCGATGGAGGCCAGCGACTGCTCGAGGTGCAGGTCGCGGCTTTTGCCCTGCGCGTCTTTCCGGTTCCAGTCGAACAGGCGGAAGGTGGCGTCGCTGGATTCCTGCACCTCGGCCATCAGCACGCCACCGCCCACGGCGTGGACGGTGCCGGCGGGCAGGTGGACGCAGTCGCCGGGCTTCGGTTCGAAGCTGGCGAGCAGGTCGGCCACGGTGCCATCGAGCGAGGCCTGGCGCAGTTGGTCGGGGGTGACGCCGGGTTTCAGCCCGGCCCAGACCTTGCCGCCGGGGCGCACGGCGATGACGAACCAGGCCTCGTTCTTGGAGCCCTCGCCGGGCCAGAGGACCTTCACTTTTTCCGCATCGGGGTGGACCTGGACGGAGAGCCAGTCGTGGCAATCGAGCCACTTGATGAGCCAGGGGAAGGCGGTTTCGGCGGTGGCGCCGGCGCCCAGCATGTCGGCGGGGTGTTGGCGCATCAGCTCGGCCAGCGTGCGGGTTTCCCCCTCCACCTGGCTGTGGTGACGGGGGTGGGTGCTGGCCTCCCACGATTCTCCATAGGGCTGCTGGTCGGGAAGGGGACGGCCCAGCGCGTCGGCCAGCAGTCGGCTTCCCCAGACCATGGCCCGGGGGGATGGCACCGGACGGAGCACGCGGTCCAATCGGTTGATGGTGGAGGACATGGGTCGGTTTTCCAATCGTTTACTTGGTCGAGTCTAAAAAGCGTGCTTAACAGGGTCAGGCGGCGGCCTGGACGACCTGTCCGCCGGGGTTGGATTCGCCCCGCTGCTGGGCGGTGCCGGCCCACCCTTGGTAGGCATCGATGACCTGGCCGGCCGGGCCGAGCATGCGCACGGTGCCGTGCTCGAGCCACAGGACCTGGTTGCAGACGCCGCGGGCGGCCTCGAGGTCGTGGCTGACCATGATCATGATCTGGGCCTTGGCCATCATCTCGCGCATGCGGCGGTGGGCCTTGCCCTGGAAGGCGAGGTCGCCGGCGGAGAGGACCTCGTCCACGAGCAGGATCTCAGGGTCGATGGCGGTGGCGATGCTGAAGGCCAGGCGCACCCGCATGCCGGCGCTGTAGTAGCGGACCGGCATGTTGAGGAAGTCGCCCAGCTCGCTGAACTCGGCGATCTCCCGCAGCTTGGCGTCGACACCCGCGGGCGTTTCACCCTGCAGGTAGCAGCGGAAGCGGATGTTCTCCCAGCCGTTGGCCTCCTGTTCGAAACCGAGCGCGATGTCGAAAAGCGAGGAGATGCGGCCCTGAACCTTGCGGCTGCCCTCGCTGGGCTGGTAGATGCCGGCCAGCACCTTGAGCAGCGTGCTTTTGCCGGCGCCGTTGTGGCCGATGATGCCGAGGCGTTCGCCCTTGTTCACCTGCAGATCGATGCCGCTGAGCGCGCGGACCTGCATGGGCTTTTTGGTGAAGCCCCGGAAGATGCGGCCCACCAGGAAATCCTTCAGCGTGATGTGCTTGTCATGCCGCACGGTGAAGGTGAGACCCAGGTTGTTCAGCTCCACACTCGCCATGCTTACCCCGCGAAAAACGAACGATGCCTTGGTATGTCGCGCCTTGAACCCGTCATGCCCCGAACCATGGATCAGAGATAGAAAATCAGTTTGGGTTCACGCACGCGGAGGGACCAGGCGGCGGTGGCGAAGGAAAGCAGCGCCACCACCAGCGCCGAGCCGAACACCATGGGGGGAGGAACCGTGTGGTCGAGCAGGGGGGAACGGATCAGTTCGAGGAAGGGGGCCAACGGGTTGATCTGGACCAGCCAGCCCAGGCCGCGCTCCTGCAGCAGTTTGGCGGGGTACCAGACGGGGGTGAGGTACATCAGAACCTGCATGCCCACCTCGGTGAGGTGCTTCACATCGCGGAAGTGGACTGTCATGAGGCCGAAGATGCAGGCCAGGGACCAACCAAAAATCAAAAACAGCCCGATGGAGGGGATGAGGCTGAGCAGGGGCAGCACCCCGGGCCAGCCGGTACCCCACAGGGCCAGGAGGATGGCCAGGCACAGGGAGATGCCGAAGTGGAAACAGTTGCCGAGCACCACCCGCAGGGGATAGATGGCCATGGGGCTTGGGTGCTGCATGATATAGGCTTCTGACTGATGAAAGCACAGGCAGCCCAGGGTCATGGACTGGGACAGGTAGCTCCAGACGGCGAGGCCTGTCATCACATAGGGGGCGAAGGTGTGGAGATCCTGCCCGAAGAGGGTGCTGAAGACGGTGCAGAGGATGGTGGTCATGAAGATGGGGTTGAGCAGGGACCAGCCCATGCCCAGGGCGGAGCCCCGGTATCGTGATCGCAAGTCCATGCGCACCAAGGACATCCAGAAATAGCGGCCCTGCCAAACCTCGCGCAGGTACTGGGTGAGGGTGGAGTTTTCGGACCCAAAGATCATGGCGTTGCGTTCTCTCGGTTCGTCTGTCCGCCGCAAAGTCTTCCGGGGTATAGGAACTTTCAGCGGCGCTGTGCCGGCATGGTGAGGATTTTTGCAGCGAAAAATCAATGCGAGACGGCATGGGGAGGTTGGCGGGGCGGTCGGGTTCAGGGACCGGCTGGCGGCTGACCCGCAATGGCATTTCGGCAGGGATGGGTGGAAATGGGATGTTCAAGGGTGGGGATACACCGGTCGGACGGTTTGGCCCTATCTTTCCAGCCTTCCAGATTCACAGGGTTGCTTGCCTTGGGTGTTTTTGTGCTGAAGGATGAATTACCACGCAAGGTTTTGCACTTGGTGCGTTCCAGTTGCGTCCGAATAGGTGTTGGGGCGGTTCGGGCATACCGCACACACGGCCTGAGGGGCTAGGCAATGAAAAATTACCGGATGATGGCGGCGGGTGTGAGCTTTGTGAGCTTGGCCGCCGCCGTGCTCGGAGTGAAGGTGTGGGGTGATTCCCGCAAGCAGAAAAAGGACAACCGCCCCTCGGTGGTTGCGCTGACGGCACAGCAGCAGCGCCAGGAGGATGAGCAGGGGGTTTCCCGGTTCACCCACCAAACTGGCCTGGGCTACCGGACGGTGAACGGGGAGGGGCTGTTCGCTGTGCAGTTGCAGCCCGAACTGCCCGCGGCGAAGCAACCCCGCGATATTGCCCTGCTGGTGGACACCTCGGCCAGCCAGGCGGTGGGACCGCTTTCCAGTTCCATCGAGATCGTCAAGGCCCTGATCGGCCAGTGCGGCCCGGAAGACCGCGTGAGCCTGTGGTCGGTCAGCAATGAGCCGGTGCAGCTCACTCGCGGGCTGGTGGATGTCGCTGGTGCCAAGCAGGCCCTGGTCCAACTTGAGAAAGACTACCCCTCCGGTGCCACCAATCTGCCCAAGGCCATCCGCGCCGCCGCGAACCTGTTCCCCGCCGAGCTGAACCGGTCCCGTTCGATCATCCTGCTGGGCGACGGCCTGAGCCTGGCCAACCCGCTGGAAACCGAGGACCGCGTGCAGGTCGCCTCGGAGCTGGTGGACAAGAAGGTGGTGATGCTGGCGGTTCCAATGGGACCGCGCATGGATCCTTTGAACCTGCACAGTTTGGCCACCGCCTCGGGTGGCCGCTGTGTGCGCGTGAACGAGGGGGATGCCCCCGCCTCCGTGGCTGAGCGGCTGCGGGCGGCCGTGGATGTTCCCGTGTATTACCCCACCGCGATGAGGGTCGGTGAGGGGGTGGTGGAGACCTATCCCACGCAACTGCCGCCGCTGCGCTCCGACGCACCCACCCTGGTGGTGGGGCGGCTGAATCCCGGCGTGAAGGCGGTGACTTTGGAACTGGACGGGCAGTTGGCCGGCAGCCCAAAGGCGCTGACGCAGACCCGCGAGATTCCGGGTTTTGATGTGGAGAACTTCTTCCTGGCCCAGATGATCGCCGACTGGAAGGTGAACCCGTCCCGTCCGGCCCTGATACAGGCGGACCGGGCCCTGGCGCTGGCCAGCACCCAGTCGTACCTGAACCGCGAGGAGTGCCTGGCGCGGGCCAACTGGGCCATGACCACCGGCAAGCCCGAGAGCGCGCTGCGCCTGTATGATCAGGCCGCCCGCATCGACCCGACCAACCTGGAGGCCCGCCGCGGTTTTGACCTGGCCCGCCAGGTGAACGATGGCAAGCTGCCCCGGGCCCTGCTGATGAAGCAACTGGGCCAGATCAATGCCCAGATTGATGAACAGGAAGGGGCCCCCAAGGATGCAGCCAACCCGGCGCAACCTGCCCCGGGGCAACCGGCTGCGGCACAGCCCGCCCCCGCCCAACCCGACCGGGTTCGACTACCCGGGGCTGATGGCAACGCCCCTCGGGACGGCCGCGATGGCATTGTGGGTGCCGACATCGACCAGGTGCGCAAACTGAACCAGGTCTACCTGCAAAAGCGCGAGGCCGAAGTGAAACGGGCCCTGGCAGAAGGTTCACGCGCCGCCACGGTGGACGAGGTGAACAACGCCAAGGAAAACCTGAAACAAGAACTGCGTTCGCTGGAAAATGATGGCAGCATCGCCAACGCCAAGAAGCAGCCCCTGATCGGCAACATCCAGGCCCGGCTGCAGGAGCTGGACAAGCGTGGCAAGGTGTTTGAGCGCGAGGAGCGCGAGCGCCAGATGGTGCAAGTGAGCTTGGAGGAGCGGCGCAAGGAGGAGCGATCCATCGCCGCGCAACAGGACCGCATCAAGGAGCGTCTGCGCCAGTACGCCGCCCTGATGAACCAGGCGCGCGAGGACCTTGCCCAGAAGCAGGCTCAAGCCATCCGCCAAGACCTGATCAACCAGGGCGAGGAGGTTCCGCCGGCGGTCATCGCGGCCTACACCATCGCCCAGCGGGGCTGGTACTACCGGCAGCTCCGCGACCTGGTGCGCGTGCGCGAGGAGAAGTGGCTGGCGGTGCTGTATGAAGTGGAGCGGAGCCATATCCCGTTCCCCGACGAGCCGCCGGTGATCTACCCCGACGCAAACAGCCCGGTGATGAAGGGCCGCTACAAGGACTGGGCCGACCTGTCGAAGAAGCGGATCGACCGCTACGACACCCAGGGTTTCGGCTCGAACGTTCCCGAGGCGGCGATGCGCATCAAGGATGTGATGGGCCGCACCATTGACTACGCGGGCATCAACGAGGCCACCACCAAGGTGCAGGAGGCTCTGGACCAGCTCGGCAAGGAGTACAACATCTCCTTCGAGTTCAACGAGGCCGCCTTCAAGGCTGCCGGCCTGGAGAAGCCCGCCGACAGCGAGATTGGCGACGCCATCCCCAAGATGCGTGCCACGCTGGGCTCGGTGGTGAAGAAGATCATCAGCCGCATCAAGAGCAATTCGGCGGAAGGGAACGCCGTGTCCGTGGTGCGCCGCGACCATATCGAGATTACCACCAGCCAGTTCCAACTGCTGGACAAGGTGGCGCGGGCCTACCCGGTGGCTGACATCGTCTACGGCGCCCCGAACTCGTTCGCGCAGAACTCGGTGGTGCAGCAGTCCACCCTGTTCGGCTACGGCGGCAGCTACGGCTTCGCCGGCCAGGTGGCGCAGAACTCGTTCAACGGTTTGGGCGCCCTGCAGAACGTGGGTGCCGCGGGCGCGCTGGGCGCCGGTGGCGGCTTCAACGCAGGTGGCGGCGGTGGTTTCGCCGGCAACCTGGGTGGCGCGGTGGGCGGCCAGCAGATTGGCGGCCAGCTTGGCGCGGGCGCGGTGGGCAACTTCGGCCAGCAGGGCCAGGTCGGCCAGTTTGGCCAGAACGGCGGCCTTGGGGTGATGGGCCAGTTTGGCAACGTGGGTGCGCAGTTCGGCCTGCAGGGTGGCAACTATGCCGACGTGCTGGTGGCCACAATCCGCCAACTGGTGGGGCGTCCGTCCGACTGGGCGGCCCCGATCACGCTGCCGGGCAACCAGCCGGCCGACCCGCTGGCCCAGGTGGACCCGAACGCGGGTGACCAGCAGGAGCGCAACCAGATCGGTTACTTCCAGCCGGCCAACGCGCTGGTGGTGAAGGGAACCTCCTACATCCACACCGAGCTGTACAGCAACTTCGTGGCCCCGGTGGGTGGTGCGAACCCCATCGGCATGGCGGCCAAGCCCGGCAAGCGTGACGGGGCGCTGGCGGCCCTGGACAAGCCGGTGAAGGACAAGAAGGACCTGGATCCCCGCAAGATCTGGCAGGAGGCTCTGGACAAGGGCGTGGACGAACCGGGCATCATCATCGCGGTGTCCGACTTCCTCGCGGCCAACCAGATGTGGGACCACGCGGCCGAGTTCCTGAAGGCGGACCTGCGCAAGGGTCTGGTGGTGAAGCCCTGGGTGTATGAGGCCCTGGCGATTGCCCTGCGGGAATCGGGCGCGGCGCCCGAGGAGATCGAGCGGGCCGAGGTGGCCCTGGCTGACATGGAGCCCCTGGACGCCGACGGTTACCTGAAGGCCTCGAAGGGCATGGCCAACCTGAAGCGGTATGACCGGGCCCTGGCCTTCTGCAAGCAGGCCGCCCAACTGGCCCCGGATTCGCCGCAGGCCTACGCCCAGGCGCTGGGCTATGCCGAGACGGTGAGCGATGTGAACACCATGGCCTGGGCCGCCGGCAACCTGCTGAAGCAGGAATGGCCCGAGGGAGGCAACGACCTGCAGGCGAAGGCCCGCCGCTCGCTGGACGCCATGGCGGCCCGGCTGGCCCAGCAGGCCAAACCGCAGGAGCGCGAGACCCTGATCCGCAAGGCGGGAGACCTGGGCCGTCGCGACCTGGTGGTGCAACTGTCGTGGGCCGGTGACGCCGACCTGGATCTGGTGGTGAAGGAGCCGACGGGCAGCACCTGCTCCACCCTGGCGCGGCAAACCCCGAACGGTGGCACTCTGGTGGGCGACCGCGCGGGTGACGCCCCGACCGAGCGGTATGTGGTGGCCGAAGGCTTCTCCGGCACCTACGAGATTTCGGTCCGCTCGGCTTGGGGCATGCCGGTGAATGGCAANNCGGCCCGGCTGGCCCAGCAGGCCAAGCCACAGGAGCGCGAGACCCTGATCCGCAAGGCGGGAGACTTGGGCCGTCGCGATCTGGTGGTGCAACTCTCGTGGGCCGGTGACGCCGACCTGGATCTGGTGGTGAAGGAGCCGACGGGCAGCACCTGCTCCACCCTGGCGCGGCAAACCCCGAACGGCGGCACCCTGGTGGGAGACCGCGCGGGTGACGCCCCGACCG